>DEPT01000065.1:1361-2869 GCA_002358905.1 Akkermansiaceae bacterium UBA3385 | reverse complement strand
AACTCCCCGATGCTGGCTGAGGTCATGCAGGAAATGGTGAATCCCCGCACCCGAGTCGTGAGCATTATTGCAGCGGTACAGAGTTCCAAGTCCACGGCGATTGAGATTGCCTCGTGCTACATCATCTCGAATCTGCCTGGCCCCACACTCTGGCTGGATCAGAACGATGATGATGCCCGCGACCAGGCAGAGGGGCGACTCCGCAAGTTGTTCGATTGTTGTCAGCCTGTCAAAGCTCTGTACCCGGCAGACAAGTACAAGCTGCGCAATACCACCATCCACTTTGCCAACGGCATGACACTCTGGGTAGCCGGTGCCTACAACAAGAGCAACCTCCAACGCCGCTCCATCCGCTGGCTGATTGGTGACGAGACTTGGCGCTGGCCACAGGGGCACATGGCCGAAGCCGAAGCCCGCACGACAGCATTCGGTTGGCTGGGCAAGTGCATCTTCTGTTCTCAGGGAGGATTCGCCGGGGACGATACGCACAACAAGTTCGAGACGACCGACCAGCGCGAATGGATGTTTACCTGTCCGCACTGTGGCAAAGAACAGGCGTATTCTTGGTCATGCGTGGAATGGGGAAGCGATTGCAAGGATGCCGAGGGCAACTACGATTTCCGCAAGGTGCGAGCTACGACTTACATGCGCTGCGCCCATTGTCAGGCAATGTTCGAGGACAGAGACGATGTTCGGCGCGACCTCAATGCCCGGTCACGCTTTGTCCCGCAGAATCCGAATGCAGCCACGGAGTATGTGGGCTTCCATTGGAATGCGCTCGCCACGATGAGCTGGGGCATGCTGGCTGAGCTTTACCTCCGAGCCAAGACCGCTGCCCGGAAAGGCGATTACACCCAGCTGCAGCAGTTCTACCAGAAACGGCTGGCCGAGGCATGGAATGAGTTTCACGAGGATTTCCATGTGGAGACTCCGCTGTCAGATTATCGTCTGGGTGACTTCTGGGCAGATGAGGGCAACATCGGCGGTGTGCCGTTGCGCTTCCTGACGGTAGACGTTCAGCGCGAGTGTTTCTATGCGGTAGTACGTGCATGGGGGCTGGATGGCAGTTCCCGCTTGATGTACTGCGACAAACTGCACTCATGGGATGACATTGCCGTGCTTGCCGCTCGTTTCGGCGTGCAGAACAATCTGGTGTTCATCGACTGCGGCTATCAGAGCTACGAGGTCTACGGGCATTGTGCCGAAAACGGCTGGACTGCCCTCATGGGCGATAAACGAGCCACCTTTACCCACCGCCAAAAAGATGGTAAGCAGGTAGAACGATTCTACTCGCCCAAGCGCAGGATAAATCTCGGGCATCAAAAGGTGGCTGAGATGTACTTCTGGAGCAACCTGAACGTAAAAGATGCGCTCTTCCGGCTCCGGCGCAATACCTCCGCACCGCTCTGGGAAATCCCCGGCGATGCGCCCCAGGATTACCTCGATATGCTGGAATCCGAATGCCGCAAGTTCGATAATGGCCATTGGGTCTGGAAGCAGATAGGCGA
>DEPT01000065.1:0-1296 GCA_002358905.1 Akkermansiaceae bacterium UBA3385 | reverse complement strand
TGTGGGGCGATTATGCTGAAATTGGTAGGAGGCGATAGCTTTCAATCAGCCGAAAAGTAAGCATTTTTCAATTTTATGGGTATGGAGACAAAATAAAGATTGACAAAACACCTCTAATATAGTAGCTTTCCCTTAGCGGAAGTGATTCCGAAGAAATTTTATCCGCCCCCATTAGTAATTCTCCCACAATCCGGGAATCTATGAACGTGGGGGCTTTTTTATTGCTATGATTAAGACTGCTATTTTAGTTGATGGCGGCTATTATCGCCGCAAAATTGTTGGTTTTACTGGTCACGAGAATCCAGCTACTGCCGCCGATACCTTGTACAAGTATTGCCAACGACATCTTAACCATGATAAGGAAGATTGCTCCTTGTATCGAGTTCTTTACTACGACTGCGCACCTTCAGAAAAGCAAGTCTACCATCCTTTACTCGGAAAAACGATAAATTTGAAGAAAGAAGCCTTGTATAAATGGAATATAGATTTTCTGAATGCGTTGCGTACTAAACGAAAGTATGCTGTTCGGTTAGGAAAATTGGCAGACGAGCAGGCTGTTTACAATTTGCGCTATGAAGCCACGAAAGCGCTGTTAAGTGGTCAGAAGACGGTAGCAGACTTAGTTGAATCTGATTTCACTCTGTCAATAAAACAAAAGGGCGTTGATACCAGAATCGGTATTGACATTGTCGCAATGGCTCTGAAAAAACAGGTGGATAAAATTGTCCTAATTGCAGGAGATAGCGATTTTGTTCCAGCTGCGAAGTTTGCCAGACGAGAGGGAATTGACTTTGTTTTGGATGCTATGGGAGCATCTATAAAGCCTGAATTGAGCGAACATATTGATGGCTTAACCACGTTTGTATCTTCTTTCTCTAAGGATAAGACGACAAGCGGTGAAAACTGAACGCCCTTGTTTTGACATGCCCCCTTGGGCATGAGTAAGATTTACTGCGCACATACCGATGTTGTTGCAACGGATTCCTTGATTGAGAATCCCCGCAACCCGAACCGCCACCCGGAAGACCAAATTATCGCCTTGGCGAAAATCATCCGTCATCAGGGGTGGCGTAATCCTATTGTAGTCAGCCGTCGTTCCGGTTTTGTCGTGAAAGGCCATGGTCGCTTGCTGGCAGCCCGCATGCTCGGACTGGAGGAAGTTCCTGTCGATTATCAGGACTACGAAAATGAAGCTGCCGAATGGGCAGACATGGTGGCTGACAATAAGATTGCCGAACTCTCCAATATGGATGCGGACGAGCTGAATGCCATTATCCGCGAACTGGATGGGCAGAT
>DEPT01000039.1 GCA_002358905.1 Akkermansiaceae bacterium UBA3385 | reverse complement strand
CATTGATGGACTCATAGAAATGCTTATGCCTAAAAAAGACCTAAATGTATGAAGCTATTAGTACAAAAAGGTGAAAAATAAAGAAAAACGGTTTGACTGATTGTGACCATGGGAGTATATACCGAGGTATGAAAGGGAATCTTGATGACAGCGAATATACAAATGGCACGTTAGATATTTATGCTGACCATATGACGGATGAATTGCGACATGATGCCAAGTGTCGTTATAAAATCGATGTCATGCCTGAGAATAAGTGGTATCAGGGAAGTATTAACGACGCTGTAAAGATTGCTTTGAATAGAGATTGGCAATGGGCTTTTACTTTGCGCAATGGATTGTGCATGACTGATGCATATAGAGAGGCTGTGGAGGAGTTCAATAAATTTGTGGCATCATTATCATCTGAATTCATGGAGCTTGGAGATCCCATTTGGTGGTTTCGTGGTCAAGCAAATGTGGATTGGCCTCTGATTCCTGGTGTTTTCCGAGAGGATTTCTGTCAGTCTACATATCAGCATGTACGAATCATATTGCAAGATAATGATTGGTATACTCCTCGTCAATTATACAAAGAGAGAATGATGATGTCTTCCTTCAAGAGAGAGGGAACGGGTATCTTGAAGGAAGAGCATTCTGATGAGGAGTGGTATGTCATAGCGCAACATCATGGTTTGCCTACTCGTTTGCTAGATTGGTCCGTAAGTCCTCTATTGGCATTGTGGATGGCGGTTGAGAATATAGCCCAGGCAGATAAGGATGGCGTAATCGTGGCAATGATTCCAATATTGCAGAAGGAGAAAAAGCCTCAGGTTGAATTTTGGGATAAAGAACAGAAAAGACGCTTATTTGAGCTTCTATCATCTAATCCTGAAGGTGTTACTGTTCCCGGAGAGTATCACGAGCTTTTTAAACACGAATCTGTTTTGCTTTATTCTCCTAATAATTTTACGAGTCGTCAGACGCACCAACTTTCCCGTTTTACATTGCATACGCCTGCCCCGATTGATTCCAAAATGGTAGCGACTGTTGGAGTAAATGATTTCTATGAATGTAAGGAGTTTATTGTCAAAGCTGAATATAAAGAGTATTATAAGTCGTATTTGCTTGCGTCAGGCATGAGACGGTGGAATATTTACCCTGACTTAGATAATTTGGCTAAAGGCATTCGTGATGCTCATGTCGTAGCTCCTGGAAACAAGGTCGTGATTGGCTGATAGATTCAATTAGATTTCATTAAAGGCATCTCCCTGAGCTGCAGCTTGAACTGAGCCCCTGGTATTTATCGCTGATATATGGTGCTTACCACCCGAACTGAAGCTAGGATGTTCTGGAGGCGGGAGGGAAAGGATTAAGTTAATAGAGAATAGTTTCTGCGCCGCCCTGCCGGACTATGGCGTGACGGTGAATAGGGACGAAGCAGGGTGGGGGACGTGATGTAATGTTCTTGTATGTTGGCATGATTTCATGTTCCTTTGCTTTACTGCATGGATTGGTTGTGCTAGACCGGCTGAGGTAATTCCCGACAGGGACGAGTTTTTAATTCATGGCTTACGATAAACAGGATTCTTTTTTGCTGATGTACACCACGCCGGATGGTGTGACTAAGGTTGACGTTACCTTTGAGGATGATACGGTGTGGCTGACGCAAGATCAGATGGCGGAGCTGTTTCAGAAAGCAAAGTCAACTATTAACGAGCATATCAAGAATATATATGCCGATGGAGAACTTGTTGAAGCCTCGACCATGAGAAAATTCGGAAATTTCGAATTTTCTACTAAGCCATTGAACTTCTACAATCTGGATATGGTGATTTCCGTGGGATATCGCGTGCGGTCGCACAGGAGCGTAGCATAGGGGGCAATTCTACCATTCGTGGCAGTTATCCGAAATTTCCGGATAACTGGATTTCTTTCCTCTTGGCACATAAATAAAGCACTTAGCCTTGGTCAATTTGCCGTGCTTAAACGATTTCAACAGAGAATGATAAAGCAATGTGCAAATTTTGCACATTGCTACTTCTCTCATTCATGCAACTATCCATAGTCTGCATGCTATCAATTTGAGATAGACACAAACCCCATCAGTTTTGACACTTACATACGCCAGGCGGTTTATCTCAACGGGCTGGATTATCTGCTCTGCATGAAAGATTTGCAGAAGACGGGTAAAGAGTTAAAATAAAGTGTGATAAAGTGATGAAGTAACAAAAATGCCCGCGGGTGCGGGCATTTTTGGCCTGTTTGATGCTTGGCTGCTTAGCAGGCGAGTTCGCGGGTGAAGAAATCGGAGATTTCATCGCTTCTGTGCGATGGACATACGAAGTCTACCCGGGATTTTGCTACTGCGAGGACTTCGGGGGAAATGTCGCACACGTCTTCATTGTAGATGAGTGCTGTGGCGTATAATTGCGGTGCGGTGTCAGAGATTTCAGTGAGTCGGGCGCTCCAGAGTTCCATGGAGTCTGTAGCGGTGTGCGGGTCTCGCTGGTCGAATGTCTGGACGAGTGAGGTGCGCTCATTCTGCCCGTACAGGGACAAATCGACGGTGATGGTGCGATGCGGGGTGGTGTAGGCAACCCTGGGCTTATGCGGCATCTCGAGCTGGTTTGCTACGTTGATGACGGTGCTGTAAGCCACATAGCGCGCCGGTGCTTGTTTCTGCACTCTGTTGACCAGATGGGAGACTGCGGAGAGGAAGCATCCGAAGAGTTGAATTTCAGCGGGGTCGAGAGGGAGTTTCAGTGTTTTATTGAAGCCGGTGGCATCGGACGTTACTCCGTATTCGCTCATGAAGCGTTCCACAATGCCGCGATTGACGGAGCTTTGTATGTTGACTCCGCGGGTATATAGCCACGAGCTCATTCTGCCTCGGTCTCGCAGGGTAATGTGCCCCGGTATTTCTTCTTCCGCATAAAGAGTGACTTGCCAGCCATCCGCCAGAAGGACGGGCAGAGAAAAAGCGATACCTTTGTCGTGCTGTCTGATGTCGCTGATGCTCGTCCAGAAAGAGGAGAGTGCCGCGCGGCAGCTGTTGATATCAAAGCTCTCTATAAATGCAGTGTTCACAGTAGTTCCTCCTTTTGTTCCGGTGTTGCAATGTTCCAATGCCTGGTTGTCCGGATGAGAAAATCATCCAAATCTACAGGGTCGAATGTTTCAAAGCCCTCTTTTGTATGGATGTTGACAATTCTGTTTTCGTTCGGATCGAAGAAACACAGGTTTTCATGCCAACCCGGGACGAGACGGCTGGCACGATTGAAGAATCGGGTCTGGGCTGCTTCACAATAATCAATGCCGCGAATCCGTTCCCCCTCCAGCACCAAGGCACAGGCGTAGTTATATTTATTGCACTTCAATCCGTGGGCGTGGTATTTCTGCTCCGAGGGTTGGAACAGCGCGTTTACCATCTTCAAGTCCATCGAGAGGGCAAAGTGATCAGGATTGCCGCGGGAGGATACTTTCCACGCCGGAGCAGAACCATCTGCCGGGGCTTTGGGATGCTCGACATATTGCTTTGTCTGTTCCAGTGAGTATTCCCACTGCCGCTGGTATTTTTTTGCCATAAAATATGTTCCTGCAAGGATATTCAAGCATATTAATGCTATGAAATCGAGCAAAAAACCTCTAATCGGGCGAAATTACGAGAGTATGTGGATTGGCATCCTCTGACATATCTTCATGTTGAAACAAAAACGCTGGTCTTGCTGGTTCGTAGACAGTGCTCCCTCTAATTTTCACGGCCACGCCCATAACCTGGGCGAGCCGCCGGGTAACCAACCGCCAGCGAGCGTAGCTCTGCCGCCCAACTGCGCCCGCTTTGCGCAGATACCCCCGCTACCCAGAAAATTCCCCTCCACTAAGAGCCCATCCAAAATTTTGCCGCTCCCTACTTATTGCCCATCCTTTTCTTTTTCCGTCTTCGTTAAAGCTACGCCGAGACAGGTCCGGCTTCGCTAAAGCTACGCCGAGGCAGGTCCGCCTACGATGAATCTACGGCGTGACAGGCAGGAAAAGTTAAATAATTCATCCTTCCCCGCCTTCCGCTCGTGCCTTGTTTCCCGGTTCTGCTCCCATTGCAGACGCGCCGGCGGGCAATTGCCCGCCGGTGAGAAGTGAAGTGCGTCAGGGTGTAAAAAGCGTGCAATTTTGCGGTGCAATTGCAAATTTGCACGCTTTTTAGATGATTTGGCTTGAAATTCCGTGCAATTTTGCAATAATAGTGCAAAATTGCATGAGTGAGTATAGACTACATTCCCGAACGATGGCTGAGGAGGTGCTGGCGCTGAGCCGCAGTTTTCCTTGTGTTCTTGTGACTGGTGCCAGACAGGTGGGGAAGTCGACTTTGCTGAAGAGTCTGCTTCCTCCGGGTATGGAATATATTACCTTGGACGACTATCGTCTGGCAAAGGAGGCTCAGGATGACCCCATTGGTTTCCTGGAGGGGTACGATGAGCCTTTGTGCATTGATGAGATTCAATATGCACCGGGGCTGATGCGTGCCATGAAGATGAAGATTGACGCATCCCCCGGCTGCAAGGGGATGTATTGGCTGACCGGGTCACAGCGTTTTCATCTGATGCAGGGTGTCAGTGAAACGCTGGCAGGGCGCATCGGGATTCTGGATTTGTACACGTTCTCGCAGGATGAGATTGTGGGCCGTCATAGTCAGACCCGGCCTTTCAGTACGGAGTCGGAGGCTTTGAAAGAGAGAGCCCGCAAGGGGTGTATCTGCAATATCAATGAGCTTTATGAGCGCATCTGGCGCGGAGGATATCCGGCGATGGTGTGTGATGAGACGACCCGCGCAGAGCAATTTTTCAGTGCTTATCTGCAGACGTATCTTGAACGCGATGTACAATCTTTGAAGCAGGTGGGTGACCGTGGCGCTTTTGTTGCGCTCATGAAATCTGCCGCCGCGCGGACGGGGCAGCAGCTGGTGTATAGCGATATTGCCAAGGATGCGGATGTTTCCGTGAACACGGCGAAACAGTGGATTTCCATTCTGGAGGCATCGGGCATCATTAATCTTCTGCCTCCCTATTATGTCAACACAACCAAACGCCTGGCAAAAAGTCCGAAGTTATACTTCATGGATACCGGCTTGTGCGCCTGGCTGTGCGGATGGACATCGCCGGAGGTGTTGAAGAATGGGGCTATGGCCGGTGCTATTCTGGAAACCTGGGCGTATGGCCAGTTGTGCCGCAGTTTTGCGAATCGGGGGATTATGCCCCGCATGTGCTATTACCGTGATGGCCGTGGCTCAGAGGTGGATTTCCTCATAGAGCAGGATGGATGCATTTTCCCGCTGGAGGTGAAACGCAGCAGTAGCCCCACTCTGGCGGATTTAAGGGCTGCCGCCACAATTCCTCTCGGCAAGGCGGAATTGAAGCCGGGTGTTGTCCTTTGCTCTGCTATGGAGATGTTCCCCTTGGGCAAAGGTAATTACGCTTTCCCGATATCTGCCATGTAAGGGGATAGTTTTGAATAAAAAAGCGTGCAATTTTGCAGTGCGATTGCAAATTTGCACGCTTTCGGGGGGCTTTGTCTGTAGTTTGAACGCGGTGGGGCGGTTTGTTATCTGTATGTAGGAGGCCGCGGGGCGTTATTGGGGGATTGACGCGCGCGGCGGATGAGCGTATAACTGATGCCAGATATGGATACTCCCGGAGCAGAACTGCCGAAGTCGCGTTTGTGGACGGCGAATTACACGCGCGCCTGGGTGGCGAATTTCCTGCTGTTCTTTTCGTTCATGGTGATGACGCCGCTTTTCCCGGTGTATCTGAGCAGTGAGTTCGGGGCGGATAAGGATACTATCGGCTGGGTGCTGGCGGGGTATAGTATCACGGCGGTGCTGGCGCGTTTTGTGAGCGGGTGGCTGGTGGATAGTTTTCCGCGTATGGTGGTGCTGGTGGTCAGTTATCTGCTGTTCACGGTGTGTACGGGGGCGTATCTGCTGGCGGGGAGTCTGCTGGCTTTTGCGGTGGTGCGCACGCTGCATGGTGCACCTTTCGGCGCTACTACGGTGGCAAACAGCACGGTGGCGGTGGATTCTCTGCCGTTCAGCCGCCGGGCAGAAGGTATCGGCTTCTATGGGTTGAGCAATAATGTGGCTTCGGCGCTGGCGCCGAGTGTGGGGCTGGCTATGTATGGGGCCTGGGCGGATTTTGATTTGCTGATGTGGGTGGCTGTAGTGCTGGCGGTGCTGGGGTTACTGGTGACGCTGTCGACCCGGCTGCCGCGGCGTCCGCGACCGCTGCCGCGCAAGCCGTTCAGCTGGCGCCGGCTGGTGCTGTGGCGCGGATGGAGCCAGGGGGTATCCACCATCTGCTTTGCTTTTGCCTACGGGGTTATTTCCACCTATGTGGCGTTGTACAGTATTCAGGTGCTGGGTATCACGCATGGCATGGGCTTTTTCTTTCTGCTGTTTTCGGTGGGGCTCATCACCTCGCGCCTCATCGGGAGCCGCACGCTGAGGCAGGGCAAGATTGTGCAGAATGGAGTGGTGGGTGTGCTGCTGGGGCTGGTGGGGTATATGCTCTTTGCCGGGGTGCATGAGGAGTGGGCGCTGTATGTTTCGGCCCTCATCTGCGGCCTGGGCAACGGGCATTTCTTCCCGGCGGTGCAGAACATGTTCATCAACATGTGCAGCAAGGATGAACGCGGTACGGCGAATTCCACCCTCTTTGTCTCCTGGGATATAGGCGCGGGGCTCGGCACGCTGCTGGGCGGGGTGCTGGCGGAGGCATTTGGCTTCGGGCTGGCGTTCTGGTGTGCAGCGCTGGTGAATCTGGCCGGGGCAGGGTTGTTTCTGCTCTATGGCTGCCGCGCATACCGGCGGCATGTGGCTTAGCCTTCCGCTTCCTCCGCATCATCGTCTGCAGGGCTGTGGAACAGCTTATCGAGCATGTAGCCGATGCCCCAGGAAATGGCAATCCACCCCAGTGAGAGGAAGAGAAGCCCGTTGTATGAGCTGTGGCGGTATCTGAGACCCGGGTGTTTGTAGATGGTGCGCAACAGCTCCAGGAGGTCCACCTGCAAGATGTGCAGGGTAAACAGAATCAGCAGCCCCAGCACCAGCGCCGCAGCCAGCATATAGTAGCCCCGGCGGCGTCATCCTCCCAGGCGTTGTAGCGCAGCCGCCCGAGCAGAAACATGCCCATGATGACGCCCCGCAACCCATACGGAGAGCCGCTCTGGTAACTTGTGTCTGCCAAGGGTATCATGAGCCAGGAGTATGGAATGAGGGGGGCAGGGAAGTCAATGGATTCTTTTATTTTCAGCCGCTTCGCGTATATTTGCGGGAAATTTTGCTGTACATGTGGGTGGAAAATAAGTAAAATCTGCGCGTGGCGGCGTATAGGCACAGCCACAGTAACGAGACAACCAGTGTACCACAATGGCTGAAGAAAGCACGATGAACCCCATGGAAGCCCTTGAGGCTTTGTACGGAAGCGATACCTTTGGTATCAAGACAATGGAGAAGTATCTCTCCAAGAGCGCTTTCAAGAAGATGATGCAAACCATCCAGATGGGTGGCAAGCTTGATATGAGCATTGCGGATGAAGTGGCCCAGGCCATGAAGGTGTGGGCTCTTTCCAAGGGTGCTACGCACTACACGCACTGGTTCCAACCCCTTTCCGATGCTACGGCCGAGAAGCACGACTCCTTTGTGGAGCCGGATGGCAAGGGCGGCATGATTTTTGAGTTCACCGGCAAGAACCTCATTCAGGCTGAGCCGGATGCTTCCTCCTTCCCCAGCGGCGGTATCCGTGCCACATTCGAGGCACGCGGCTACACCGCATGGGATCCTACCAGCCCCGCATTCATCAAGCGCACGGCCAGCACGGTGACCCTCTGCATTCCGACTGCCTTCTGCTCCTACACGGGAGAGGCTCTGGATAAGAAGACCCCGCTGCTGCGCTCCATGGCAGCTGTTGGGGCACAGACCAAGCGCGTGCTGGCGTGTTTCGGAATCACTCCCAGCACGGTGGAGACTAACCTGGGCGCCGAGCAGGAGTATTTCCTCATCGACCGCGATTTGTACATTCAGCGGCCCGACCTTATCGAGACAGGGCGCACGCTTTTCGGCTGTCTGCCGCCCAAACACCAGCAGATGGAAGACCACTATTTCGGTTCCATCAAGGAGCGAGTGCTGGAGTTCATGACTTCCGTGGATCACGCTCTGTGGGCGCTCGGAGTGCCCTCCAAGACACGCCATAACGAGGCTGCTCCCGGTCAGTTCGAAATCTGTCCGCTTTTTGAGCCCTGCAATGTGGCCGTGGACCACAATGTGCTCATCATGGATATCCTGGAGCGCCAGGCTCTCAAGTTCAATCTGGTATGCTTGCTGCACGAGAAACCCTACAGTTCCGTGAACGGCAGTGGCAAGCATAACAACTGGTCGCTCTCCACGCCGGAGCTCGGCTCCCTGTTCTCCCCGGGTAAGACCCCGCACAGCAATGTGCTCTTCCTGACTTTCCTGGCCAGCGTCATTCAGTGCATCGATCGTCATGCTGACCTGCTGCGCGCTTCCATCTCCAAGGCTGGTAATGACCACCGCCTGGGTGCGGCAGAAGCTCCGCCTGCCATCATGAGCATTTTCCTGGGGGATGAGCTCACGGACATCGTGGAGCAGATTATGCACGGCGGTGCCAAGTCTTCCTGCGCCAAGACCACCATGGAGCTGGGCGTGGACACCCTGCCGGAGCTGCCGAAGGATACTACTGACCGCAACCGTACATCTCCTTTCGCCTTTACCGGCAATAAGTTCGAGTTCCGTGGTGTCGGTTCTTCCCAGACCTGTGCCTGGCCCATGACGGTGCTGAACACCATCATGGCCGAATCGCTGGATGAAGTGGCCACACGCCTGGAGCCCGTGGCTGGTACTCCTGCTTTCAAGGACGAGGTGAAGAAGCTTATTGCGGAGATGATTACGGCTCACAGCCGTATCATCTTCAACGGCAACGGTTACTCCGAGGAATGGGTGGAGGAAGCAGCCCGCCGCGGTCTGCCCAACATCAAGTCCACACCGGAGGCTCTGGAGGTACTTTCCCGCCCGGATACGCTGGAGCTTATGCAGAAGTACGGCGTGCTTTCCAATGCTGAGCTGCTGGCTCGCAAGGAAATTCAGATTGAGAACTACGAGAAGCTTATCGATATTGAGGCAAAGACCTGTCTCAACATGCTGCAGACCATCTACATGCCTGCCGTGGAAGAGCAGATGACCCAGATCTGCAACACTGTGGCCGCCATTCAGGCTTCCGGTATTTCCGCCGGGCTCAAGGCTGCCACCGGCAAGGCTGAGGCCGTGGGTGCTCTCTACGACCTGCTGCCCGACCGCATCAGCGATTTGTCCGCCGCCATTGCGGAGGGTAACCCCGCCCACATGCGTGTTGCCATGGTGGCCGCCCGCGAGGTTGTGGATAAGCTCGAAACCATGGTGGATGCCGACCTGTGGCCGGTTCCCACCTATGCTGAGATGCTCAACATCCACAGCAAGTAATTGCTCCTGTTTTCTGTATCCTGCCGCCATGAGACGTCATTGCTCATGGCGGCTTTTTCTTGTCTTCGTGTGCATAGCTGTCCAAAATAGGTA
>DEPT01000038.1 GCA_002358905.1 Akkermansiaceae bacterium UBA3385 | reverse complement strand
CCATTCCTGGTGAATGACAGGAAGAGCAAATAGCCGGTTATGACCAGGAAGACGTCTACTCCATAGAATCCGTGAGGGAAGCAGGTGGAGTTAAGGTGGAACAGGATAACCAGGATAATGGCAATGCCTCGCAATCCGGCAATGTGATTGTAGAATGGTTTTGTTGACATGTCGAAAGAGGGTATCTGGTGCAAGCTGCTTGTTGGAAATTTGTCTATGAGGAGGAGTTAGAGAAAATATGACAGAATTTTATCGAATTGCAAGCTTTTTTGCTGCCCAGGATGCGTTCCATCACATGTGTCCCAGCGATTACAGGAAAGGGGCACCAAACAACATGTAGTCAGCGTATTCCGGCTTCATTTCGATGCCGGTGACCACGTAGCCTCTGCGTGCCATGGCCGATGCTATTGCACCCATGGCGGTGCCACAAATTCCGAGAAAGTGAACGTGTTTCATATAGCTCCTGTGCGCTTGCATTTTACCACTATGGAATAGATGTCGGCCGCTCCCTGACCTGCTCCCGGGACGCCTATATGCAAAACAATTCTTTTTCATGCTGTGGCAGGGCAAATAGCTCGTCCTCCTGAACCTTGCTACCTGATGAGAGAAGAGGAATTCTCTCTGTTGGAGTTCTGCGGGCTTACACGTTGTTTTATTACAAGAACTCCTTATTTTGGTAGGTAACGAGAATCTTTTTTAATGCCGCACACCCGATGGTAGTTGTGGTAAAGAAAAGCCAGAGCTGGAGGAACTCCTGGCTCTGGCTTTTTGAGTGACAGATTTAAATAATCTGCGATTATTGCTCCGGGGCTGGTTGTTGCAGTGCTTTTTCTATCTGGGGTTTCAGGATTTCAAACAAGCGTATGGAACCATCGCTGCTCAGATGTGTACCATCATACATTAGGAATGTGTTGTTCTGGTACGAAATAAATGGCTTGTCCTGGGGGAGAATTGCACAGGAATCAAGAAGGGTACACAAGCCTTCATCTGCAAGTTTCTGCAGCAAGGAATTCACAGGCGCGTTAATTTTATCTACCTCCTGGCGTGTACAGGTCAGAGGTGCCATATCCATGGCCCCCTTGCCTTTGCGAGTTGCTATGCGCACATGCCGGGTCGGACTGGCGCACGTAATTTCCGGTCCTGTCCCTATGATGATGACGTGACGCTTCATGTCGTGAATGCGTTTGACGAAATCGCGGAGCGATTGATACCAGAGCTCATCGGTCATGGGTTCTATACTTTGATCCCAGTGTTTAAATGTTTTATAAATATGGCGGGCTCTCCAGTATTGCGAAATGAACACGTGGGTAATGCAGGGGTTTGCCTCTATCCATTTCATGAGAGCTTCCCCCTTCTTTTGATCAAAGTAATATGAGGATGTTACGTGATATTCATAGTCCCAGAATGGAATGATTGTAGAGCAAAGGAACGCTCCCGGCTGGTTTAGATCGGCGCATGTTTTGTTGAGACCGAAGTACGACGCCTGCGCAAAACTATCACCTATAAGCAGAATTTTGGGTGTTTGAGAAGCTGGCCCCATTTGCAGGAGTAGAGCTTCCGTCTTAGGTAACTTTCGCGAGGTGTTTGCTAACTCCACAAAACTGTCGTTCTTCTGCAGGTTTTTCTGGTCAAAGGCGTTTGCAAGTGTACCCGGAGCACATTGCTGCCATTCGTTATAGGGGGTTACCTGGATGGAGTTAATCTCGGGTCGGAGGTAGTCCTTGAAACCATCAAGCTCCTTGCCTATCACGCACAGCCCCATGGTAATTGCCCACAATGCCAAGGTGTAGAAGATGTTTATCTTACGTTTCTCAATGAGGTACCAGAAGCCCCAGCCGATGACGAGGGCCAGCACTGTTACGGAGGCGTAATCTCCCCATCCTGATATGCCTTGGTACCATATGTGGAAGAAGGCGATGATGGGCATGTGGACGAGATACAGAGAGAATGATATGGCTCCAATCCAGAGCAGGGGCTTGTTGTCCAATACTGGCAGGAAAATACTCTCCGGAAGATACCGGATAATGAGCATGGTGCCAAGTACAACGAAGGGCGCACCATAGTCTGCGAGTTCATGATTTGCCAGTGCCGGAAGCAGCGCGGCTGCAAGTCCCAGAACGGAAAGTATGGTATAGATTGTTTTGTTATTATGAAAGGAAGGAAGTATGAGAATGGCACCACCTGCCAGAAGTGTCCAGATTCGGGGAATGGTAAGGTAGTGGGAAACTGCCATATGTTGTTCCCAGACGGGCAGTCCCAGAGCTTGCAGTATATTGTGGAACTGGAATGAGTATGCGTAGCAGAACGACGCAATGCCGATTATCCAGAGCAGGCAGAGTGTCAGTTTCCTGGGAATGAAGCGATACACGACGCATCCTATGGCAAATAGAACGTACAGATGGATGGTGACCGAAAGATACCACATGTGCAGCATCGGTTTCGTTAGCGCTTCTGCCGCAAAGTAGTCATTCTGATGGCGGTTCAGGTAGGCATTCGCGAAACCAAATAACGTATATCGCCCGGTGCGCGCGGTGTCCACCAAATCTTCACAATCCTGGAAGTACATGGCTGCAAGGAATGCCGCCAGCACCAGAATAATCATTGGAGGAAATATGCGGAGCAGTTTCTTTGTGACGAAGGTCTTTATATCCAACTGATTCCCATTTCTCGCGAACGAGAGAAAAAGCAGATAACCGGTAATGACCAGGAACATGTCTACCCCATAGAACCCATGTGGAAAATAGGCGGAGTTGAGGTGGAAAAGGAAGATGAGAACAATAGCCAGGCCTCGTAATCCTGCGATGTGGTTGTAGAATGGTTTAGTTGTCATTTGAAAGCTTGTTGTTTTAATGAGAAAGCCCCTCCGCACGCGAGGTGGTGCGGAGGGTAACTGGAGAGTTAGTTGCTTCCATTCGCGGAAGTATTGCCTGTTGATTTCAGGAGCGGTTCGAGCTGCGGACGGAGGAACCGGAATATTTCCGTTGAGCCGTCACTGCTGAGGTGGTCATCGTCGAACATCAGGAACTTGCCATTCTGGTAGCTGACGAAGGGTTTGTCCTCTGGTAAGTAGGGCAGAACATTCGCTACGGTGCAGAGGCCTTCCTGCTGCAATTTGTCAAGGATAGGAAGAATGTCCTTGTTTAATTCCAGAATGTGCTCCTTCGTACAGCTGATGGGGCTCATGTCCACTGTATCCAGGTTGTTCCGGCGGGTGGCAAGGCGAATGAGACGAGTCGGCGAGCGCAGCGGAATTTCCGGTCCCGGACCAATCAGGATGATCTGCTTATTCATATCCTTGATACGCTTGAGGAATGTCTTGAGTGCATTGTAGTAGACTTCCGGTGTCATGGGCTCAACCTTCTTGTCCCAGTGGGTGAAGGGCGCGCTAACCATGCGATAGCGCCAATGCTGCGCAAGAACAACGTGGGTAAGACAGGGGTGCGCTTCCAGCCACTGCATCAGAGCCTCGGCTTTAGCTTCCGTGAAGAAATAGCCGCTGTTGGCGTAAATGTGATAATCCCAGAGAGGAATGATAGTTGTGGACATCATGACACCGGGCAGGTTCATTTCATGGCACAGCCTGTTCATGCCAAAATAGGCTGCCTGGGCATGACTGTCGCCTATCAGGACAACGGAGGGAGTGGCAGATTCCGGCCCCATCTGCAGCAGCGGACTCTTCGTCTTCGGTCGGCGCAGTGTTGTGTTGGCGAGGTTGAATATGTCCTCGTTGTATTTCAGATTATCGGTATCGAGTTTATCAGTCAGAATCGACGGATTGCAAATTTTCCAGTCATCGCAGGGGGTAATCCGGATGTTGTTGATTTCCGGTCTCAGATAGTCTCTGAATCCTTTCGTGCTCTTGCCCTGGACACAGATAAACATGCCAATTCCCCACAGAACGAGTGTGAGAATGATGGGGAAACGGCGCTTCTCAATGAGGAACCAGAACAGGTATCCCAGCCCAAAGGAAAGCAGCACGATGATGATATACGGCATCCAGCCGGTAAGCGTTTGATACCAGATGTGGTAGAAAGCAATCACGGGCATGTGTACCAGATAAAGCGAGAAGGAAATGCCGCCAACCCACATGAGCAGCTTGTTGCTCAGCACGGGCATAAGGCTGCTGGCCGGCATATAGCGTATGATAAGCATGGTGCCCAGCACAACCACTGGTGCGCCATATTGTGCCAGGGCCCCGGGACTGAGCGCCGGCACCAGCACTGCGGCCAGTGCAGCCAGCGTGAGCAGGGTAGCCTTTGTCTTATTCTCGGTCTGGGGCAACATGAGAATGGCGCCACCAGCAAGCAGCTCCCAAACGCGGGGCAGGGTGCGGTAGTGGGAAACGGCCATCTCCTGGTTCCATGTGGGCAGACCAACGGCTTGCAGTATCTGCTGAAGCTGGTAGGAGTAGCCATATATGAATGAGGCGATGCCTGCAATCCACAGTAGAATCAGAGTGAGTTTTTTGGGAATGTATTTATAAATGACGCACCCGACTGCGAACATAATGTATAGATGAATGGTAACAGAAAGATACCACATGTGCAGGAACGGGTTTTCCAGTGCTTCCGAAGCAAAGTAGTCATTCTGTGTACGACGCAGGAAGTCATTCACATAGCAGAATAAGGTGTAGCGCCCGGTTCGTGAGGTGTCAATGAGATCCTCGCAGTCCTGAAAGTACATGGCCGCCACCAGAATGCACAGCACTGTTACAACCATGGGGGGGAAGATGCGGAAGAGTTTCTTGGTGGCAAATTCCTTGACATTCAGGTTGTATTCCTGGCGGGAGAGAGAAAGGAATAATAAGTAACCGGAAATAACCAGGAATATGTCTACTCCATAGAATCCATGGGGGAAGTATCCGGAATTGAGGTGGAAGAGAATGACCAGGATGATGGCCAGGCCTCTCAGTCCGCCGATGTGGGTATAAAATGGTTTAGTGGACATGATGGTAGAATCTTTGTGTATTCTATAGTTCGTTGAGTATAATGTAAAGTAAAATAACGAGAGGAATGGAAATTTGGAACCGTTTCAGATCTGCAGGTGGATATATTCACGCGTACCCTCTAATGCTGTAGAAGATACAAGGTTAGCGTATGGATACAGTTAATACTAAAACTAGAACCGACATGCTGAATTAATGCGGGCATTCCGGTGTTGTGTCATTTTTTTTGTTAAACAGTTCATGTATCTGCGGTTTGAGTAACTGGAAGAACTTTACAGAGCCTTGACCACTGAGGTGGTGGGCGTCAGTCATCAGAAACTGGCTGTTCTGATATGCCACGAAAGGTTCGTTCTCAGGTATCAATTGTATTGTTTTAAGAAGGGTGCAGAGTCCTTCTTTTTCGAGCTGTTCCAACATGGGCATGACCTCCTTTGTTCTCTCTGCAAGTTGTGCCCGTGAGCAGCTCAATGTTTCGAGATTCATGTCTGTGTTCCGCCTTCTTGCCTGCTGGCGGATGAAACGGCTGGGGTTCGGATTCTTGATTTCCGGCGCCGGACCAATCAGTACTACATGCTTGCCTAATGCCTTAACGCGGTTGATGAATTCCCGCAGGGAGGCAGAATAGAGTTCCATGGTCATGGGCTCCTTGGTTGAGTCCCAGTGAATGAAATGTTCGTCAATGAGGGGGTGGTAACGCCAGTATTGACCAATAAAGACATGGGTGATGCTCGGGGTGGCTGCCAGCCATTTAATGAACGCCTCTGCCTTTTTCTGGTTATAGAAATAGGTGCTGTTGAGGTAATAGTCCATATCCCAGTTGGGCAGAATGATGGAGGAGAGACAGACTCCTGGAATGTTAAGTTCGTGGCACAGTTGATTCATGCCTGCATATGCGGCCTGGGCGTGGCTGTCGCCGATGAGAAGAATGCGAGGTTCCTGGGATTCTGGTCCCAGCTGCATCAGCAGAGTAGAAGGATTGCGTGGCTTCTTCCTGGTTGTGTACGTAAGGTGGAGTACGCCGCTATTGTATACCAGCGCTTCCTTGTCCAGGTGGTTGTTGAGTACGTCATCCTTGCAGAATTGCCAGTCGTCATATGGAGCAATCCGGATCTTGTTGATTTCTGGATAGACGTAATCCTTGAAGCCATCTTTTTCCTTGGCGAGTATGCAGAATCCCAGTGAAATGCCCCAAAGGGCAATGGTGCCCCACAGATTGATGCGCCGCTTCTCGATCAGGAACCAGAAGGCGTATGCCAGTACAAGTGAAAGGAGTGTGATGATGGCGTAGTCCTGCCACCCGTTAATGCCTTGATACCAGCTGTTAAAATAGGAAATAACAGGCATGTGAACCAGGTAGAATGAGAACGAGATGCCGCCAACCCAGATCAGTAGCCTGTTAGAAAGAACTGGCATCAGACGGCTCTCTGGCATGTATCGGATAATGAGCATGGTGCCAAGTACAACCAGCGGAGCACCGTAATCTGCAACCCCGGAGGTGATGATTGCAGGCAGAATGGTTGCGGCGAGTCCGGCCGCTGTCAGAAGTGTGGCTTTCAACTTATTGCAGGTGAGCGGAAGCAGAAGAATTGCGCCGCCTGCGAGCGGTTCCCATATGCGGGGCATGGTGTGGTAATGAGAAACCGGGGTAAGTTGCTCCCATGCAGGGAGATTCATGGCCTGCAGAAGATTGTGTATCTGGTATGAATAGCCATAGCAGAAAGAACCGATGCCTGCTATCCAGAGCAGGTACCAGGAAAGCTTTCTGGGTAAAAATCTATATGCAATGCAGCCTGCCGCAAAGATGACATACAGCTGTATTGTAACCCCGAGATACCACATGTGCAGCAAAGGGTTGTTCAGAGCGTCGGTAGCAAAGTAGTCGGTCTGGCTTTTGCTCAGGATGCTATTTGCAAAGCCAAGAACGGTGTATCGTCCTATTTTTGAGAGATTGACTATTTCATCACTATCCAGAATGGCCAGGCTTGCAATTATCGTCAGAAGAACCGCCAGCGTCATGGGCGGAAAAAGCCGAAGCAGTTTTTTGACGGCAAAGTCCTTTAACGAAAGCTGATTCCCATTTCTGTTAAATGAGAGAAAAAGCAGGTAACCGGATATCACCAGGAAAATGTCTACACCGTAGTAACCATGCGGAAACGATGCTGTGCAAAGATGGAAGAGAAATACCAGTATGATGGCGATGCCTCGAAGACCTGCGATGTGGTTGTAGAAAGGCTTAGTGGACATGTGGGAGAATTGTATGCTTGTCTGAGTTTTTTGGGGGAGGGATAAAGTGCAGAGAAATAATCTGGTTGCTAGATGAAATTAAAATGCTGGTTGATGCGGCCCGTGACTCTTGAATAAAGAGAGCGATAATACTATTTAAGTTAGTTGCCTATTTATGGTTTTGGGGCTTTTTCTGTTTCAGGAATGCTTCCAGCTGGGGTTTCAGGTGAGAGAAGAGCATGATGGAGCCCTCATGGGTGAAATGATCATCATCCTTCATCAGGAATACTCCATTCTGATAGGCACAGAAGGGGGTGTCCGGTTTGAGTATGGACATGCCATCGAGTACACTGCAAAGCCCTTCCTGCTGGATTCCGGATACTAACGCCAGCGGTTCCTTGTTGATTTCGTTAGAATACTCAAGAGTGCTGGTGATGGGGGCAAGGTCAAAAGGCTGTTCGCCTCGCCTGGTGCAAAGACGTATGTGTCGTGTAGGACTGTTAATGGGAAGTTCCGGGCAGGGCCCCAGAAGAATAACATGCTTATCGAGCTCGTTCACTTTTTGCACAAACGTGCGCAAGGATTGGTATAACAAGTCGAATGTCAGCGCTTCCCGGGTTTTATCCCAGTGTACGAAAGCGTTCTTTCGCTCCAGTCTCAATAGCCAGTGTTGCGCTATGACAACGTGGGTGATGCAGGGGTTAGCCTTGAGCCAGGCCAGAAGCGCTTCAGCACGTGCCTGGTTGAAGCAGTAGTTGCTGCTTCCTGGCAATTCCTTATCCCAGAATGGGGTAATGATGGCGCCCATATATGCTCCGGGGATATTCAATTCCTTGCATACATGATTTAAGCCGAAATAAGCAGATTGGGCGTGACTGTCGCCGATGAGGACTATAGATGGTGTTTCGGACTCGGGCCCCATAGGCATAAGCGGGGTTTCCATTGTCGGGAGGGCGGCAGTTGTAGCACCAATCGTGAAAATCCCTTTGCTGAACACCAGTTCTTTTGTGTTCATTCCGTTTGCCAGTACATTCGGACCGCACACCCTCCAGTCGTTAAAGGGCGTTATCTGGATTTTGTTAATATCAGCCCGAAGATAATCCTTGTATCCATGGGTCGATTTGCCAAGAACGGAGAACCCCATGGCGAGAGCCCACATGATCAATGTTGTGGTCAGTTTGAAATGCCGTTTTTCCACCAGATGCCAGAAGAGGTATGCGAGGATAAACGAAAGGACGATGATGATGGCATAGGCGGACACAGAGGATAGATTCATGTACCACGTGCGATAGAAGGCAATGATGGGCATGTGTACCAGGTAAAGAGAGAACGAGATGCCGCCTATCCAGAGCAGGGGGGCATTGCTTAGAATAGGCATGAGGCTGCTTTCTGGCATGTAGCGGATGATGAGCATCGTACCTATCACAACTGCTGGTACACCGTAGTCTGCCCATGAGTGAGGTGCAAGAGCTGGTGCTATTGCGGCGAATAGCCCGATTATGGTCAGGATATTGGATTTTACCTTTCCTTGCGCATTCGGAAGTGTGAGGATAAGACCGCCTGCGAGAATCTCCCATATGCGGGGGAAAGTGTTGTAGTGAGAGATGGGAAAATCCTGTCCCCAGCCCGGAATGGAGAGACTTTGAAGTATTCCTTGAAGTTGGTAGGAATAGCTGTAGATAAATGAGCTGATGCCGATTATCCACACGATAATCAGGCTTAGTTTTCTGGGAATGAAGCGATTCAGGAAGCATCCTGCAGCAAACAGAAGATAGAGATGCACTGTAACTGCCAGATACCACATGTGGAGGAAGGGATTCTCAACAGCATCTGCCGCAAAGTAGTTTTCCTGTGTTTTCCGGAGGAATCCGTTAATGGTGCAGAAGAGCGTGTGCCTGCTGTTTCGGGCTGCATTCATGATGTCCTCCCAGTCATGCAGCAGGAGACTGACCAGCAAAACCGCCAATACAAGGATAATCATTGGCGGGAAGATACGGAGTAGCTTCTTGGTGGCAAATTCCTTTAAATCAAGATGGTTCCCTTGACGCGTATATGAGAGAAAAAGCAGGTAGCCGGAGATGACGAGAAAAATATCAACACCGTAGTAACCATGAGGAAAGAGCGCAATGTTCAGATGAAAGAGGATAACCAGAATGATTGCGATGCCTCGGAGCCCGGCGATATGGTTGTAAAAAGGCTTAGCGGACATGTTGGTATGTAAGGTTATACCAACAGTATAGCCTACATTGGATTGGTAAGTAAAGAGAATAATTGTTGTTGCTGTACGATGGGGCGAAAAGGTGCTTGGGAGTGCGTGTGGGATAGGAGCCCCAAATGGGGTGTAAACGATAAATAGGGCTATTGTGACGCGAATTTTGCAAAAATGACGCACTATATAATTGAGGCGCGCGCGTACGCGCGTATAATGGGCGGCACTTATGAGTGATAACGTAACGCCCCCGGAGGACGCTGAGAAGCTTTCGACCGGGGCACAGCAGGAGTACGGCGCCGCCCAGATTGATAAGCTGGAGGGTCTTGAAGCCGTGCGTAAGCGTCCGGGTATGTATATTGGCGACCCGGATGAACGTGGTTTGCATCACTGTGTGTTCGAAGTGCTCGATAACTCGATTGACGAGCACCTGGCCGGATATTGCAGCAAAATCATCATCCAGATTCACGAAGGCGGCACGATTTCCGTGATTGACAACGGTCGTGGTATTCCGGTGGATATTCACCCGAAGTTCGGGATTCCTGCCGTGGAACTCGTGCTCACCAATCTGCATGCTGGTGGTAAGTTTGGTCAGGGTGCGTACAAGTACTCCGGTGGTCTGCACGGCGTGGGTGCCAAGTGCGTGAACGCTCTTTCCGATTTCTTCAAGGCAGAGGTGCGCCGCGATGGCAAGCGCCATGTTATCACCTTTGAACGTGGCCGCACCACCGAGAAGCTGCATGTGGTGGGTTCCTGCCCCGACAGTCAGACCGGCACGGCTATCACCTTCCTGCCCGACCCGACCATCTTTACTGATACGGTAGAGTTCAAGTTTGACCTCCTGGCTCGTCGCCTGCGCGAGCTTGCCTTCCTGAACCCTGGTCTCGTCATCGAGCTGGAGGACGAGCGCAGCGGTCAGGAGCGCACCGAGACGTTCTACTATGCTGACGGTATCCGCGAGTTCGTGAAGCAGCTGGGCGAGAACAAGACGCTCATCACCGCCGAGCCCATCGCCATGAGCGGTGTGCGCCACATCGAGGTGGAGTACGACGGCAAGACCATGGAGGATGATGTGATTGTGGACGTAGTGATGCAGTACAACGACAGCGACCGCTACCAGATTCAGTGCTACGCCAACTCCATTTTCAATGCCGATGGCGGTACGCACCTTTCCGGTTTCCGCAGCTCGCTGACCCGCGCCATCAACAACTACGCCAAGACGAACAACCTGCTCAAGGATAAGGACCCCAGCCTGAACGGCGATGACGTGCGCGAAGGTCTGGTGGCTGTTATCAGCGTGAAGATGCCCAACCCGCGCTTCTCCTCCCAGACGAAGGACAAGCTCGTGAACACCGAAATCGAAGGTGTGGTGAGCAGCGTGGTGTACGAGGAGCTCAAGGAATACTTCGAGGAGAATCCTCAGGTGGCCAAGACCATCATTGACCGCTGCCTCATCGCCTCCCGCGCCCGCGAGGCCGCCCGCAAGGCCCGCGAAAGCGTGCGCAAGAGCGCTATGACGGTGGGCGGTGGTCTGCCCGGCAAGCTGGCCGACTGCTCCTGCCGCGACCCGCAGAAGACCGAGCTTTTCATTGTGGAGGGTGACTCCGCAGGTGGCTCCGCCAAGACGGCGCGTGACCGCCGCACGCAGGCTATTCTGCCGCTGCGCGGTAAGATTCTGAACGTGGAGAAAGCCCGCCTGGACAAGGCTCTGGGCAGTGAGACCATTCAGAACATCATCACGGCTATCGGTGCCGGTATCGGCGATGGCGAGGGTGAAGGCTCCTTCGATATCAACAAGGTGCGTTACCAGAAAATCATTCTGATGGCTGATGCTGACGTGGACGGCTCCCACATCTGCACCCTGCTGCTCACGCTCTTCTGCCGCCACATGCCCCAGCTGGTGCGTGCCGGTTATCTCTACATCGCTCAGCCCCCGCTGTACCGCGTGGTTCACCGCAAGGTGGAGCAGTATGTGCAGGATGAAGTGGCTCTGAACCGCAAGCTCATTTCTCTGGGCGCCGGTGATGTGCACCTGCGCCGCACCGCTGATGGTGTGGAGCTGGATGCTGATTCCGTGATGGGTATTCTGGAGACTCTCATCAACCTGCAGAAATATGAGACGGCAGTGGCTCAGCATGGTGGCGATTTCAAGAACCTGCTGCGTTTCCACCGCGAGCACGGAGCCTTCCCGCAGTATCTGGTGAAGGTGCGTTGCGGTAATGATGAGGAGGTGCTCTACTTCCGCGATATGGAAGAGCTGACCGCCTATTCCGATGAGAATCGCGATTTGTTCCTCTTCGGCGAGCCGAGCGAGGAAGAGCTGGCTGCCAACCCGCTGCCTGTGCGTGAAGGTCCCAGCCGCCGCGCTCTGTTGCATGAGCTGCACGAGGTGCAGGCTATTGTGCGTGTGCTTTCCCGCCTGGAGGAACTGGGTCTGCCCACGGATACGCTGCTGGCAGAGGAAACTCCGGCCTACGAGCTCTTCGAGGGCAACAGCACCACGGCAACTGCCATCACCTATGTGCCGGATATTCTGACCAAGGTGCTGGAAATCGGTGGTCGCAGCGTCCGCATCACCCGATTCAAAGGTCTCGGTGAAATGGATGCCAAGGACCTCTACGCCACAACCATGGACCCGGAGAAGCGCGAGCTGCTTCGCGTGCGCCTGGATGATGATAATGCCGTGCAGGCCGACAAGATGTTCACCATCCTCATGGGTGACCTGGTGGAACCCCGCCGCCGCTTCATTGAGGATAACGCCCTCAACGTCCGCAACCTCGACGTGTAACCCTAACCTTTCATTCTGATTTATGAGCGAAACAAGAATTCGTCCCGTCGACGTGGCAGAGGAGGTCTCCCGCAGCTTCCTGGATTACTCCATGTCGGTGATTATCTCCCGCGCCCTGCCGGATGCTCGTGACGGTCTCAAGCCCTCCCAGCGCCGCGTGCTTTATGCCATGCATGAACTGGGCCTGGTGCCCAGCAAGGGGACGGTGAAGTGCGGTCGTATCGTGGGTGATACCATCGGTAAATACCACCCGCACGGTGACCAGTCCGCCTACGGCACTCTGGTGAACATGGCTCAGCCCTGGTACATGCGTGATGTGCTGGTGCTGGGGCAGGGTAACTTCGGCTCCCCGGAAGGTGACCCGCCTGCTGCCTACCGATACACGGAAGCCAAGCTGAGCCACCTGGGTCTTGCCCTTATGGATGACCTGGACAAGGACACCGTGGATTTCCAGCCGAACTATGATAACAACTTCACGGAGCCCGTGGTGTTCCCCTCCGCATTCCCGAACCTGCTGGTGAACGGCGGCACGGGTATCGCCGTGGGTATGGCCACGAATATGGCACCGCACAACCTCGGCGAAGTGGTGGACGGCGTGTGCGCCTACATCGATAATCCTCACATCACCAGCGAGGCGCTGCGTGCCTACATTAAGGGCCCGGATTTCCCCACGGGTGGTTATGTGCTGGGCTATAAGGGTATCGACAGCTACTTCCGCACCGGCCGCGGCAGCGTGCGTATGCGCGGTAAGGTGGAGGTCGTGAGCAATGAGAACGGACGTGAGTTCCTGCATATCTCTGATGTGCCTTACGGTGTGAACCGTGCTGTGCTGCAGGAACGTATAGCCGAGCTGGTGCGCGACAAGGTGATTACCGATATCGCCGGTATGCGCGACCTTACGGATTACATCGAAATCGAGCTGAAGCGTGATGCCCGCCCGCAGGTGGTCATCAACCAGCTCTACAAGCTCACCAGCCTCGATACTTCCTTCGCTGTGAATATGCTGGCCATTCATGAGGGGCGCCCCAAGGTGCTCACCATGAAGGATGCCATCAACTTCTATGTGGAGCACCGCCGCGAGGTGGTGGTACGCCGCACCAAGTTCCTGCTTCGCAAGGCTGAGGATCGCGCAGAGGTGTTGGAGGCTTACCTTATCGCTCTGGCGAATCTGGACGAGTTCATTCGCATCATCCGTGATTCCAGAAACCGCGAGGACGCCCGTAATCGCCTGATGGCTTTCCGCTTCCCCGTGGAGCTGGCCAAGGGCCTCGGCATCCTCATCCACAGCCAGCCCTCTGTGCAGGGGGACCAGTATGTGTTCACGGAGCGTCAGGTGAACGCCATCCTCGAACTCCGCCTCTACCAGCTCACAGCTCTGGAAAACGACAAGATTTCCGACGAGTACAAGAAGCTGCTCGAGCTCATCGAGGACTATCTGGACATTCTGGCCAACGAGAGCCGCGTGCTCGGTATCGTGAAGGATGAGCTGCGCACCATCAAGGAGAAGTACGCCACCCCGCGTATGACCCACATCATTCCCTTCGAGGGTGATATGGCCATTGAGGACCTCATCCCCAATGACTCCATGATTGTGACCATCTCCCACAGCGGTTACATCAAGCGCACAAACTCCGACGAGTATCGCTTGCAGGCCCGTGGCGGCAAGGGTATCAAGGCCGCTACGACCAAGAGTAAGAAGGATGCCAACGACTTCGTGGAGCACCTCTTTGCTGCTCAGAATCATGACTACATTATGTTCTTTACCAACACTGGCCGTGTGTATGTGGAACGCGTGTACGAGATTGACGAGGCCGCCCGCAGTGCCCAGGGCCGTTCCATCAAGAACCTGCTGGATATGCAGGCTGATGAGCGCATCGCCGCTATTCTGCGACTGGAGCGCCGCGTGAGCGAGGACGGTAAGGATATCACCTTCGCCGAGGATTCCGGCAATGTGGTGTTCGCCACCAAGGATGGCACCGTGAAGAAAACCGCCCTCAACGACTTCGTGAACTACCGCAAGGCCGGTATCATCGCCATTAACCTGGAGGAAGGTAATTCCCTGGTGAATGCAGCCCTTACCTCCGGCAGCGATGAGGTGGTGCTCGTCACGCACGATGGTATGAGTATTCGCTTTGCTGAGAGCGATATGCGCGCTCAGGGACGTAACACTATCGGTGTGCGTGGTATCAAGCTGCGCGAGGGCGACTATGTTGTAGCTCTGGCTGTGGTTCAGCAGGATGCCAACCTGCTTGTAGTTTCCGAGAATGGCCTTGGCAAGCGCACTCCCTTCGATGAATACCGTCCGCAGACCCGCGGTGGTATCGGTATCAAGACCATGAACTGCACCGATAAGACCGGACGCGTGGTGTCTGCCACCACTGTGACGGATGCCGATGAGCTCATGATTATGACCACCGGTGGCCAGTCCGTCCGCATGAAGGTCGATACCATCCGCGAGACCGGCCGTGCCACCCAGGGCGTGAAGCTCATCACTCTCGATGGCAAGGAGACCATCCAGGAAATCACCCTTGTCATCCCCGATGACGATGAGGATGACTCCCCTGAGTCCGAGGATGCCGAAGGCACCGAAGTGGTAGATACCGAATCCACCATCACCGATGAAGCCGACGCTCCCCAGGAGTGAAGCCTCATCCGCTCCATAAATAACTCATAAGTATCACCCCACCTGCCATGCCCGGCAGGTGGGGTGAAGCATTTTCAAGGGTAACTGGGCGGGCGGAAAGGAATTGACAAGTCGGACAGGTAAATGCAGAAACTAAAATACTACCACTTCATAAGTTTCAGCTACTGCTTTCCATGCGTTTCAAATGTGGCGAAACCGCCACATGGTATGTGGCGGAGAGTTCACAGTAGAAAGCGTGCGGATGGCAGGGGTAGTGTGGTAGAGTAGGGGCATATGAATGAAATGTATATCGCAATATTGGGCATTCTGCTCTTGCTGGCGGTGTTTGACCTGGTGGTGGGCGTATCGAACGATGCGGCCAACTTCCTGAACTCTGCCGTAGGCTGCAACGCGGCACGCCGAGGTGTGGTGCTGGCCGTGGCAGCAGTGGGTATTGTGCTGGGCGCATCGCTTTCCGGCGGGATGATGGAGATTGCCCGCAGCGGCGTGTTTGTTCCGGCTCAGTTCAGTTTCCATGGGGTGATGATTCTGTTCCTGGCCGTGATGCTGACAGATGTGATTCTGCTGGATTTGTTCAACACCTTTGGCTTGCCGACCTCAACCACGGTGTCGCTGGTGTTCGAGTTGCTGGGTGCGGCAGTGGCCGTGGCGCTGTTCACCATGTATGAGGGTGGGGCAGATGTGGCGCAGAGCCTTGGTGCGTATATCAACAGCTCGAAGGCGCTTACCATCATCTCGGGCATTTTCTGCTCGGTAGCGGTGGCTTTCACCTGCGGCTGCGTGGTGATGTGGTTCTCACGCCTTCTGTTCAGCTTCCGCTATCAGCGGGCATATAAGTATATCGGTTCGCTGTGGTGCGCAGCTTCGCTCACGGCTATCAGCTACTTTGCCGTGTTCAAGGGGCTGAAGCACAGCTCGGTGGTGACGCCGGAGATGCTGGCATGGCTGAACAGTAATATCGGTATCGTAGTCCTCGCAACGCTGGGTGTGTGGTTCGTGGTGTCTTTTGTCCTGCAGTATGTGCTGCGGGTGAATACACTTCGTATCACGGTGCTGGCGGGTACGTGCGCCCTGGCGCTCGCTTTCGCGGGTAATGACCTGGTGAACTTCATCGGCGTGTTCATGGCAGCAGAATCCTCGTACCACATCGCGAGTGCTCACGTGGCAGCAGGCGGCTCTCTGGAAAGTCTCCGCATGGGTTCGCTGGCTGACCCTGTGCAGGCCAATATCTGGTATCTGCTGGCCGCTGGTGGTGTGATGGTGCTGGCGCTCATCTTCTCGAAGAAGGCCCGCACGGTGACGGAAACCGAGGTGAAGCTGGCCCGTAGTAACGGCGTGAGTAAGGAACGTTTCGGATCCTGCCTGCCCGCTCGTGCAGCGGTACGCTGGGCGCTGAATGCCTCCCGCTTTATTTCCCGCATAACGCCCGAGCCTGTGGCCCGCTTCGTGGGTAAGCGCTTCCAGCCGCTGGAACTGAGCGAGGACGACGGCACGGCATTCGACATGGTGCGTGCTTCGGTGAACCTGACGGTTTCCGCCTTGCTTATCTCCTTGGCTACTTCATTGAAGCTGCCGCTCTCCACGACCTATGTGACTTTCATGGTAGCTATGGGTTCCTCCCTGGCAGACCGAGCCTGGGGGCGTGATAGTGCTGTATACCGCATCACGGGCGTGATGGTGGTTATCGGCGGCTGGTTTACCACGGGGCTGCTTGCCTTCCTGGCCGCCGGCATCACGGCTACTGTGATGATGTTCGGCGGTATGTGGGGCGTGGTATTCATGCTCCTTGTGGCCGGTGGTATTCTGGTCAAATCTGCCTATCTGCACCGCCGCAAGAATGCTGAGACGCTGCCGGAGCTGAACCTGGATTCCCCTGCCGTGATGCGCGAGCTCGGAGAGGCCTCTGTGGGCCGTTTAGGCCGTGCCTACGGCATCTACCGCGCCACAGTGAAAGCCCTGCTTGCGGAGGATTACAGCGCCTTGAAGCGCCTGCGCAAGAAGGCCCGAGAGCTGAACCGCACGCTCGTGGCTGTGCAGGAGGACCAGATTCTTCCCTGCCTGCAGACTCTGCCGGCCCGCCTGTACGATAAGGGGCAACTGGCCCTTCGCCTGCATGAGAACAGTCTGCATGTGGCTGAATGTCTGCTCACGGTGGTGAAGGCTGCCTACAAGCACATCGATAATAACCATGTGGGGCTGACGGCTGAGCAGGGCCGCGACCTCCTTTCGATGAGCGACCGTATCTCGGCCTGCTTCCCGGGGCTCTCACTCAAGCTGCAGAGCGACGGCGGCGCCGGTATCGAGGCGATGATGGCGCAGTCCGGTGACCTCAAACAGGAATTTGCCCAGTGCATCCGCGAGCATCTCATCCGCGCTGAGGAGGATGTGGTGGATATGCGCAATGGCATTCTTTACCTGAACCTGCTGAACGAAACCCGCGCCATGGTGCGCCACTCCTTCGCCCTGTTGCAGGATCAGGCTGAACTCTTCCGTTCGCATATGTGAGTCTCTATGATGCGTGCGAGACGCCCCGGCCAGGTTATCCTGGCCGGGGCTGTTTAATGGTGATTTGTCGACAATCAGATTTCGACATGCAGAACTTGAAATCTGTTCTGTCTTTTTGCCTATGTGACCATTTTATAGGGGCGTTTTTCAAAATTTATCAAAAAATGATAAATTGCCTTATTTTTGGCAAAAGTTGTAAAATGTATAAATAGAGTGAGTAATGAATAAAAATAGCTTAAAATAGGCCAAAATGGCGAGCGTGGAGCATCGCGCCTGTGTATCTGCCCGTGCATTTTTGGCTTTATTCAGGTTGTTTTTGCTCATTAGAGTTATTTCAGGTGTTTAAGCACCGAAATGAGAGATTCAGGGTGATATGGGCCATTTTAGCATAAGAAAACATAATTGACAAATAAGATTAAAATGTCATTTGCGATTTGATAGAGAAATAAAAATATACATAGAAAAGCGGTTTTTCTTACGATGTGTGGATTTGTTATGTAAAATGAGCTAACGAACGACACAAGCAATAAACAATAAATAAACAACAAAATATAAGAAAGGGGTGTAAGTATATACCGTAAATGGCAAAGAAAACCTTATAAAAAGATATTTAAGAATAGAGGTAATAGTATTATTCTTTATATTGGAATCAAGTCTATGGAAATATATGAGGAAATGTGAAATTTGTGCAAATTCGGGAGGAATTCTGATGAATAAGGAAGTCATCCAGCTCTGCAGCAACGGCGGGGAAGGTAGGGGGAATAATGCCGAAATGGAATTTGAATTTGGGTGTGATGTATTATCTTAACTATTGACAAACAATATCGAAAGGGTAGAGTAAACAGGGTGTCATGCTACCGTGAAAATAGGGTGAAAAGTGGATGAGAATGCTCTTTTCAGGATAGAATTGTGTGATTTTTCGCCTCGGAAAAAGAATAGAAATGACTACGAATATATAAAAAATGGTGTTAAAACACCCGGGCTGTGAGCTGCTCCTTCACCGTGGCGCAAAACGGCTTGTTTTTCTCCTTTTCGGTGCTAAAATAGCGGTATGGTATATCGTTTGTGCAAGCCGGAACGGAAGAGTATGGGATGGTTTCTGAAGCATGTTGTGGTGCATCAGAGCATCGTTTTGGCTATCTGTTTCGCCGTGCTATGGCTCTTCATTCCGTTCGAATGGTATTTTTATGTGGCCGCTTTTCTCGTGGCTATCCTTGTGATATGTTGTCAGAATTGGGCGTCCCTTCGTCGGATTGAGCGTCGCTTTGAGGTGCTGGGAACCCAGTTTGTGACTATGACGGAGGCCGGTGTTATGGTCGAGAGTGATGACTCCGGGACGAAAAGTTTTACGCCTTGGGAGCGTATATCGAAAGTTTGGCTCAGAAGCGATATGCTGATGCTGAGGCAGACAAATGGCCTGTTTCAACTGCTGCCCACGGCGTCACTGCGGCGAGAGCAGGCGGATTCCATGCTGGCCTATGCAACGGCTCACGCCGGGAAGAAAGGAGCGACACCTATTGCACTTCCTGCGGCTTTGCTTACAGAAAAACCAGTCCGGGTGACTGCCGCTCCGGCGCAGTGGCGTGAGTTTGTCCGGTTTGTTATGAGAGATGCCCTGCCGGGAAGAATGCTCCTGTCCTATGTGGCTGTCGTAGCGCTGAGCTTTGCTTTTTCACTGAGCGTGGTGCATGAAATACCTTTCCTGCCGTTGGAAATATTAGTTGCGCTTGTTGTTGCTCTGGTCATCTTTATCAATCCTGGGTTGTTTGCACGAGCCATGCGGCAGAATCCTACGCCGGGGTATCTGCATGTAAGCCGGGATACCGTGTTGGTGCAGTCAGACAGCGGTGGCTGGGCAGTGTTACCCACAGGGATGTTTGATTCTGCCTTGCGGCTGCGCCATGGTATCATTTATCGCACACGCGTGCTCAGCTGTGTTCTGGCAGATGTAACTCCTGAACCTCTTCCGTACTTACCGAAGCCTCGCAAACCTCGTCGTCTGCCGCTGACTGTTTTGGCCGTGTTGCTGATTTTCTGGCCGTTATTTGATTTTTTTCCGGATGAATATGAAGAGGCTCTTGAGCGTGGTGAGCAGCTGCAGATGTATATGGAAGAGTTGCTCCCTCCGCAGGAATATCCAGGGTGTATCACGTATTGCGCCTACTATGCCGACGATGCCGTCGTCGGAATTGAGTGGGAGAATGGGTTGGAAGTGTTCCTCTATTGTGCGCCTGAGGAAGAGGAGTGATGCCCTGCATCAGAATCGTGCGCCGATGCCTAGCTGCAGCACGGGGTACACGCAGAGGTCGTCCGCAATCTTGAAGAAATCGCGTCCTTCCTTGCGGATGGATTCCTCCAGCACGGAATTGGTGACCGGCTTCATCTGATTGGTGGTGGTGTCCCGGTAGTTCAGGTTGCCGGAGCTGCCTACCGTCAGATTGCCGCTGCCCATGAAGTTAATGCCGAGGTCGAGACCGTAGTAGAACGTGGAACTGCCCAGCAGGGAATCCTGGTAGCCGATGCCGATGTAGGGCTGGGCGTGGTTCCAGCTGTACTTGCCATTGATGTCGGCATAGTCTCCCTCGGAGACAGCGTATTCTGTTTGGCCTACAAAGGCGTTGGCCGCCATGCCGGGTTCCCGGTAGATGCGGGAACGGCATCGCATTTTATTTTCGCTGAAATTGAGACCAGCGGAAACATAGAAGTTCCCTTCGCCAGGAAAGAGATCGACGAGAATCCCTGCGTTGTTGCCGTAAAGTTTCAGCTGGGTTTCAGCATCGCCCCAGTTTTCATTGGCGGAATAGCTCAGCATGGCACCGCGAAGCCGCAGCCGCACACTTGGGTTGATTTTGTACCCCAGGCTGATGCCTGCACCCTGCGTGCCGGCATTGATGTCGAAACTGGTGGCAGGTGCCTCCGCAGCCAGAACCGGAAGCATGCCGAGCGTAAGCGTAGATAAAAGGAGAGAGCTTCTCATATGTAGATGTACAATCTAACAAATGCTCTGACCCTCTGTCAATGTCTCATTTGCGCATAGTCAAGAAAAGTAGTTGCACAAACTGAAAATTCTGCATTCGCCTTGCAGACACCATCCCTACTTGAGATGATGGAGGAAGTTCTGTATACTACAGAAAAATATTTTCCCATTCTTATGCCTGTCTCTCCAGAAAAATTACAGAAGCTGCAGGACATGATGCAGCGCCTTGGGGTACACAAAAATGACTTGGAAGAGAAATTTGTGCGCGGCAGCGGCAAGGGCGGCCAGAAAGTCAATAAGACGAATAACTGCGTGTATCTGACCCATGTGCCCAGCGGCATCGTGATACGCTGTCATTGTGAGCGTGAGCGCGAAATAAACCGCTATCTGGCACGGCGCACTCTTTGCGAGGAATTGGACCACCGACTCAACGGTGCGCCCAGTCCCCGCCAGCTGGAGCTGAAACGCGCCCGTAAGCGCGGCGGTAAGCCCCGCTCCTGCAGCATTACTCAGCGAAAGATGGACGCAGGTGGGGAGGATGTTTGATTTTGGATTTCGCGGGGATGTCAGGCTGAGGGAAGCTGGAAGCGTATGCTTTCTGCTGCCTGGCGGATGTCGTCCTCGGTGATGGTATCCTCGTTGAGCAGGGGGAGGTTGTAGGCGTTGTCCGCCGGGATTTCCCACCAGCCTGCCAGGCAACCCAGCGCGAGGATTTCACGGAAGCCGGTGCATGATTTCAGCAGACGCTGCAAATCGGGTGCGTCATGGAATTGTGTCCAGAGGTCATCGTCCTCGCGGATATAGCGCGCGAGCAATTTGCGGAGCTTGTCGGGTTTGCTGGGGCGTGGGAGGGTGTATTCCACTTCAATCTGCCAGAAGGTGTCCTCATTTCTGTGGCGGAGCCGATTCCACCATCCCGGCTGGTGGGGTGAGTGTACCTGGGCGATTTTCTGGAAATCGGACTCGCCGTGCAGAATGCTGCCGGGCGCTTCCTGCAGGAAATCGGCATCGCGTGGCGGCAGATCGGCGGCGGAGCAGATGAGCCGGAGCTCAGCTTCTGTTTCCAGCAGCAGAGGGAAGGATAGCTGAATTTCCCTGCAATAAGGCCCCCTTGGTTTCGGGGGGCTTTTCTTCTTGATGATGCGCTTGAGTATAGAATTCTGCAGCGGAGTGAGGATGATGGCGGGCAGGGTACCGTAATCGAGGACGAGGCCCAGCCAGAGGATTTTCGGCGAGAAGATATGGGGGAATCCCCGGACGAGTATAAGCAGGGCGCATGTGAGCAGCAGACCGCCGAAGAGGGGAATGCAGTCGGCGTCTCTGTTAGCGTATCGGGGATTGCGGCGGCATGTCAGAACATAATCAATAATGCTGCACCAGTTGAGCAGAGCGATGAGTGAGCCGAACAAGGTGAGTATGGTGGCTACGAAGATGATGAAAACAGTGTTCATGTTGCTTGTGGTTATTCGGCGGGCTTATCCTTGCGGAAGGTAATCATCATGACGATGGGCAGCAGCATGCCGGCCCCGGCCAGCTGGAGCGGCACGAGGATGATGCACCAGGAGATGGCAGCGGGTATGGCCTCCACTACACCCGTGCTGGTGCAGGCTGAGATGAGCAGGAGAATAGGGAAGAGCGCGGCGGTAAGGAACCAGTAGGCTATGTGCCGCTTGCGGGTCAGGTCGAAGCCCGGGAAGAGCAGTAGGAAGCCCAGCGGCACCAGCAGAAGGAAGGCGATGCCCACCACAATACAGAGCCCGGAGAGCCAGAGCGGTATGTCATCGTCGGACGCCTCCTCGTACGCCGGGGGAACCAGGTCCCGTCTGCCGAATTCGTTGTCCCAGCGGTGGTGGAATGCCAGCAGGGTGCGGCCATCGACCAGTTGCGCCAGTGTCATATCCTGCACATAGAATCCGCTGGCGGCATCGTGCGTTATCATGAGCTTCGGGTGGGCGGTCAGCCTGGGCTGGAAGGGGTGGAGTTGCTTTTCCCAATGCAGGGGCAGGGGGGAGGTGTCGCGGTTCTTATCTGCCAGCCCGAAAGCGCGGATGTGTTTTGCTTTCCATTCTTCCGTGGCATAGAAGGTGAAGATGACACCTGTGCGGCTGTCTGTCTCGTGATTCCACTCCTCCGCCTGCAGCTGCTGGGGCGCAGGGCCGAACCAGGGGTGAAACCCGTTCCACTGTGTCTGCGGCGTAACATCACGCGTGGCTTCCAGAATAAAGGGAAAGGCCACAAAGCTGAGGACCATCAGTACGTAGCAGACGGTATAGGTGAGACGAGCGCGGCTCATGGGAGGATGCTAACAGAAAATGCTCTGTTGTTCAAGAGTTGTGTGGTAAAGAGTCTGCGAGGTAAAGCTTCGCAATGCGGGAGCATACCCATGCTCCAAGCAGCAGCAAGGGAATACCTATAAGCAGGGTGCTCATCATGGCGATAAACAGCGAGGGACCGTTGTACCAGGTCGGGTAAAACCAGACAACCAGGATAATGGGGAGAATGAGAACTGACGAATACCAGAGAAGGTAGTGCTTCATGCAGCTCAGATTAAAGCGGGGGAAGAGCAGCAGCAGACCAAGCGGGGCAAGGAGAGTGTCGCAGCATAGCAGTAGTATACTGAGCAGTCCCAGCAGAAGCGAATCATCTTCGTCCTTTTTCTCGAAGCGGGGCCGGTAGTAGTTACCTTCACAGGCGAATTCATCTGCTTCCCAGAGCACCTTGAAGGCGAATAATGTGCGGTCATCGGCCAATCGGGTGAGGGTGATGCCTTCGATGACGAATCCCCATTCGTTGTTTGCTGCCAGCAGGCAGAGGCAGGGTGTTTTCTGGCGGAATATCGTGGCTCCCAGTTGCGCGGTCATGTGCCAGTCTTCGGGGAGGGGCTCGGCAGATTCCTGAAGGTCGAGAAATTCCGCCAGATCTTTTTCTCTATCAGTGGAGCCGGGGAAGGTAAAGCCGTAATATGTGGTATCCTTGTCTCCGGAGGGGAAGGTCGTTTTCTCCAGCTGGGCAGGAGCTTCCCCCAGCCAGCGGTGGAAAATATTCCAGCTCTCCACGGGTGTTTTCTCCGGCCTCGGAATCGGGAAGAAAGTCAGGAATAGCAGCACGCTCAGGAAAATCAGATAGCACACGGTGTAGATTTTGCGCCCCTTGCTCATGCGCTTGATATTAACCGAGAAAGCTTAGGAGTGCAAGCGCTTTTGTTGGATGTGAGGAGAAATGAAATGCCGCGGACTATCTTAATTAATCATTAATCACTATTCATTAATCATTCTCCAAATCCCGGGATTGCCAAGGGGCGGGGGATGTGGTAGAATCTGCGGCGACATGAAGTTTCTTATCACAGCCGGGCCTACGCGCGAAGCGCTGGACCCCGTGCGTTATCTCACCAACCGTTCATCCGGCCGCATGGGGTATGCGCTGGCCGGGGCGGCGCGCCATGAAGGGCATGAGGTCATCCTTATTTCCGGCCCCACCACGCTGGATGTGCCGCCGGGGGTGGATTTTATTCCCGTGGAGAGTGCTCAGCAGATGTATGATGCCGTGCGTGATATGGTGAAGTATGCCGATGCGGCGATTTTGTGCGCGGCGGTGGCAGATTACCGCCCGGTGGCGGTGCAGGAGCAGAAAATCAAGAAGAGCGGTGACCGCATGGTCATTGAGCTGGAGAAAACGCCGGATATTCTGGGCAGCATGCGCGATGTGTTCGGCTTCACCGGAACGCTGGTGGGCTTTGCTGCCGAGACTCAGAACGTGGAGGAATATGCACAGGACAAGCTGCGCCGCAAGAAGTGCGATTTTATTGTGGCCAATGATGTGAGCCGCCATGATATCGGCTTTGATTCGCGCGAGAATGAGGTGGCTCTGGTGTATGCCGACCACGTGGAGTATCTGGAAAAGAATACCAAGGAGCGCATCGCCATGCAGATTATTGAACACGCCACCATTATTCGCCGCCCATGAAAGTGACCATGGAAATGCTGGGCTGGGGCCCGGATTATGCAGAAGCTCTGGCAGCACTGGGGCACCCGGAGTGGTACCCCGCCCGCATCATCCGCGAGACGAAGATTAATTTCACCGTGATTGCCAAGGGCAAGGGCGACCACGAGGTGGTGCTCTGCGGCAAGGTGTGGCACGATGCTGTTTCCGATGCTGACCTGCCCACCGTGGGCGACTGGGTGGCAGTGGACCCGGGGCAGGGTAAGGATCTGCCTGTGATACGCGCCATGCTGCCGCGCCGCAACCGCTTCTCCCGCAAAGCTCCCGGCCGCAGCTGCGCCGAACAGGTCATCGGCGCGAATGTGGATATGGTGGTGGTGATTACCGATGCTGAGAGCGATTACAACCCGCGCCGCATCGAGCGCTACCTGACCCTCATCCGCAAGAGCGGCGCCACTCCCGTGGTGCTGGTGAACAAGGCCGATACCGCCCCCGAGGCGGACATGAAGCGCGCGGTGGAGGAAATCCGCGCCTTGGGCTGCAGCGAGGTGTATCCCATCGTGGCCCGCTGGCGCAAGGGCTACCCGCAGTATCTGCGCCGAGTTCCCAAGGGGCGCACCATCACCGTGGTGGGTTCATCGGGCGTGGGCAAGAGTACCTTTGTGAACAGCCTGCTGGGCGATGAATGGCTGGAAACTGGCCATGTGAATGAGGTGACCGGCAAGGGCCGCCACACCACGGTGGCGCGCGAGCTGGTGATTCTGGCAGGCGGCGGTGTATTGATTGATAACCCTGGTATGCGCGAGATTCACATGTGGACGGATGCCGCCACGCTCCGCGCCCAGTTTGCCGACCTGACCGAGCTGGAGAGCCAGTGCCGCTTTGCGGACTGCTCCCACCGCAAGGATGCCGGTTGTGCCATCCGCGCCGCGCTTGAGGCCGGTACGCTCACGCAGGAACGATACGAGCACTTCCTGAACCTCGACGCCGAGATTGCCGAGCTGGAGCGCCGCAATGAAAAGCGCCAGATGACCCTGGAGCGCGTGAACCGCCGCGAGAAGCGTCACATGCTGCGGAATCGCGAAGACCGCGAGGACCACCGCCGCAACATGAATCCCCACCGCAGGCAATACTATTCGGATTGACGATTGATTATTGCGGGCTTCGCCCGCGGAATTCATCAATGGTCAATAGTCATTCGTCAATCGTCAATTCTCCTCTTGCCTCACTGTTTCGCGGGCTGATTTGGCAGCGATGAGCCATTGGCGTACGCCTTCTTTGTCCTGCGTTTCGAGGAGGTCAATGAGGTGGTGCAGGTCGTTCACGCAGTCGTGCAGGGCGGCGCGCACAGCTACGTCGTTTTCCCACAGAATATCGGCCCACATGTTGGCGCCGCCGGAGCAGACTCGCGTGGTGTCGCGGAAACCAGTGGCGGCGAGGCGCTGCAGGTCTTCCATGGGCTCCTGGCCCAGGGTGGCACCGCGGGCGCAGAGGGCCGCCAGGATATGCGGACAGTGTGAAATGCGAGCCACGGTGCGGTCGTGGTTCACCGGCTCCATTTCGTAAGTGCTGGTGCCAAGAGCCTGCCAGAAGTCGGCTAGTTGCTGCACCTTGGTTTCCGGGGCACCATGAGGGTTGGTGAGGGCAACGGTCGCACCTTTGATGAGGTCTGCATAGGCATTTTCGATGCCCTGTTTCTCTGCACCGGCCATGGGGTGAGAGCCGATGAAGCAACGCCCCCGGCTGGTGAGCATGGAGCCGGTGGTGCGGTGTACATAGGCTTTCACCGAGCCGATATCGGTGATGATGGCCTCCTTGGACACCGCAGAAAGGATGTAACGGGAAAGTTCCTCAAACGCACCGATAGGCGTGGCCAGAATAATGAGTTCTGCTCCTTTTGCTGCCTCCCGGGCATCGGTGAAGACATGCTCAGTGATGCCTTGCGTGCGTACGAAGTCAAGCGGCTGCTGACGTCGCGCCCAGATGCGGAGCTCGCACCCGGGCATGTGCTGGTGTACAGCCATGGCAATGGAGCCTCCGAGTAGTCCGGGCCCCAGAATGCAGACAGATTTGAAGGGAATGGAACTCATGCTTTACGGCACGTAGAAGTGGAAATTGGTGCCGCGTACCTTCAGTTCCTTGCCACTGGGGTAGGGGTTGCCGTTTTTATCGACTACCCGGATGGTTTTGCTGGGATTCAGCGGATTGTATACACGGGTGGGGTCGCCCGGTACCCGGGTGGCCACAGGAATGGGACCGGTGTTGGTAATCTGGCTCATATCCACTGGCTTGGAAGCAGTGCTGGTGGTCTGAGCTGTGGCGGCCGGTTTGGTGACATTGGGGGTAGGTGCCGGTTCCGTTACTTTGGGCTTGGCTGTTGTGGTGCTGGTTTTTGCCGGAGTCGGTACCATGCTCTGGGTGCCGGGAGTAATCGGCTGTGTCAGATCCAGCGGAGCATTGGCTGAGGTAATCGGCTGGCTGGTCACAGGGTCAGGAATCGGTGCCTGCTGGATACCGGTGGGCTGCGTAGTTACCCAGGTGTCGGGGTAGGTGGTGCGCCCGGCTGTGCCCTGATACGGCATATCCGGCACGGTAGGGGTGTAGTACACACACGAACTGAGCATGCCGCCGAGCAGCGACAGGATAAGGTGGCAACGTGTAGACTTAATCATGAGTGAAAGCTTTCCGAGGTTCTTTAAGATAAGTTAAATCTTATTGATGAAAATGTCAACTTAAAAGCGCAGGAGAAACTGGACTTAGGGGATAAATTATCCTTTGGTTGTGCAAATGTCGGGTTCAGGCTTGAAAAAATAGAGCAGCTGGAGTAAAGTTAGGGCATGAGCACCTTGCATTGCCCGAGTCTTTATCAGTATACGCGCCGCCTGACCCGCGAGGTGATGGTGGGGAACGTGGGGATTGGTGGCACCAATCCTATCCGCATTCAGTCCATGCTGACCAGCGATACGCTGGATACAGCCGGATGCGTGCGTGAGTCTCTGGCACTGGCAGAGGCCGGGTGCGAAATCATCCGTCTGACGGCGCAGACCAAGGTGTATGCCGCCAACCTGGAGAATATTGCCCGCGAGCTGCGCGCCGCCGGGTGCCAGGTGCCGCTGGTGGCTGATATTCATTTCAAACCCGATGCCGCCATGGAGGCTGCCAAGTGGGTGGAGAAAATCCGTGTGAACCCCGGCAATTTCGTGGATAAGAAGAAGTTTGTGGAGCGTGACTACACCGATTACGAGTATGAGGAGGAAATTGAGAAAATCCGCAAGGCTTTCACGCCGCTCGTGCTGTTCTGCAAGGAACACGGCCGCGCCATGCGCCTGGGTGCCAACCACGGCTCTCTTTCCGACCGTATTCTGAACCGCTACGGTGATACGCCCGATGGCATGGTGGAAAGCGCGCTGGAGTTTGCCCGCATTGCCCGCGAGCTGGATTACCACCAGCTGGTGTTCTCCATGAAGTCCTCCAATGTGAAGGTGATGATTCAGGCCTACCGTCTGCTCGTGAAGCGCCTGGCAGAGGAGGGGCTGGACTGGAATTACCCCATCCACCTGGGCGTGACCGAAGCCGGCGAAGGCGAGGATGCCCGCATCAAGAGCGCCACGGGTGTGGGCTCTCTGCTGGCCGACGGTATCGGCGATACGCTGCGTGTGTCGCTTACTGAGGACCCGGTGTATGAGATTGAGCCCGGTTTCGAGCTGGCGGCTCCCTACCAGCCGGGCGTGGCTTCTCCCGCTGCCCCGCTGGAGATTCAGGCGCCGGATGCTTTTAATCCCTTTGAATTCAACAAGCGCAAGGCCGAAGTGATTACCCGCGGCGGTGTGACCCTGGGCTGGAATGAGCCGGTGCGCGTGGTGCTGCCCGAGGCTGCCTGCAAGGCGCTGGACCCCGCCGTGATGAAGGATTTTATGCCGGAGACTTCCTATGAGGATTGCGCACCCGTGGAAATCGACCCGCGCGATGCCGCTGCTGCGGCTGAACTGGCCGATGCCCCTGCCACGCTGGTGACGGTGAAGGATGGTATCGATATGCCGGTGGTGCAGGCCTTCCGTCTGCTGGCTGCGGTTATTCCCACCCGCCATAGCATCCTGCTCAAGGATACGCTCTGCAATGGCCGTGATTCCCTCTCTGCTCCCATGGCCGGTGGTGTGAATGCCGGTGCGCTGCTGTGCGACGGCATCGGCAACGCCGTGCTGGTTCGCCGCGAGATCGACCCGGACAAGGCCGCCCGCCTGGGCTTCAACATCCTGCAGGCTGCCGGCGTGCGCCTGAGCAAGACTGAGTACGTTTCCTGCCCGTCCTGCGGCCGCACTCACTACAACATTCAGGAGGCCGCAGCCCGCATCCGCGAGGCCACCGGGCACCTGAAGGGGGTCAAAATCGCCATCATGGGCTGCATTGTGAACGGTCCCGGCGAAATGAGCGATGCTGATTTCGGCTACGTGGGCGGTGCACCGAACAAGATTAATCTCTATGTAGGTCACAACCCTGTGGTGATGAATATCCCGCAGGAGGAGGCCGTGCAGCACCTGGTGCAGCTTATCAAGGACCACGGCCGCTGGGTTGAGCCCTGAGCCTGGGTTCAGCGTAGATATCGTCTTGCTGAAAAACAATATCCCGCCCCGAAAGGGGTGGGATATTGTTTTTCCTGCAGATTAAGGAGCAGGGGCCAGGGCCCCTGTTCCCGGAAGTCTGATTTATTTTCTGCGGCGGCGGGCAGCCAGCGCAGCAAGAGCCAGCAGACTGAGGGTGGATGTAGCAGGCTCGGGCACCATGGCGGTAAAGGTAGCCACCAGACCCACATTACCGGTTGCCCAGCTGTAGTCCACCGTGCCGGCAGAATCCCAGCGCTGCCCCGTGATAGTAACAGAGGGTGTTGCATCTGTCGCTGTGAACCCGGCAAGCACGATGCTCATGGTATATTCACCATAAGCCACAGCCGGCAGATTCAGCGCAGAGGCATCCAGCAGCAGCCCGGCGCCACCGGCCAGGGTAAAGCCATCCAGCTGCGTGGTGGTGTAGGTTATGGTGCCGGCCTGGGTGTCTACCTGCATCGGGTTATTGGCCAGGGTGAGAACATTTGCCTGACCTGCGAGCAGGTGCATGCCTGAGCCATCACCTTTCACGGCAGAGGCGGCATCAAACGATACGTTGGAGAGGGTTACTCCGGAACCTGCCATGGCCGTCAGGGTCGTGTTCACGAAGTCGATATTGCTCACGGCGTAGGAAGCGGCGGCGCTCACAGGGCTGGCCTCGTCTATTGTGAGGAATGCAGCTACTGCGGTGTCATCACCAAGAATTACTGCAGCATTCTCCATCAGACCGCGGGTTTCGCCGTTCTGGTTGTTTTCGTGCAGTGCCAGCCCGGTATCGGTCACATCCACCGCCTTCAGCTGAGCCTGAGCTCCCTTGTGGGCTGTCACGCTCACGCGGGCGGTGCCATTCTCCTTCTGAGCCACCAGGGTGGAGGCATTCGAGAGTTTCACCGTATCCGCCTGAACTCCGTTGCGGAAAATGGTCTCATAGCCGCTGTTGTCGATCTCTACATTCAGAGTGCGGTTTGCTTTGGTGTTCCATGTAGCAGCATCTTTCACAACGCCGGAGAATACAACCGTCTCTGCATTCTGCACTTTCAGATTAAGCACGCTGCCGGAGCCGGTATCGGCCGCGCGCACATCCGTGGCAATCTGTCTGGCATCTCCGCTGTAGGTCAGGTTCAGCGTGCCCTTGTTAGAAACAATCTGGCCCTGCCAGCCGCTGACATCACCGGAGAATTCATAGCTGTGCTCCACAGCGGCATCATTGATGAAGTTCACCGCACCTTCTGATGAAACAGCTCCCGTGAACAGCACAGAATCCTCAGCCGTGGCAGAATCGATGACCACGGCGGCAATACCGTTACCGGCTGCCAGCACCACATCCGCCTCTACGGTTTTCTCACCGGCAGCCAGGCTGCCCTGCACGCCCTGCAGGCGGATGCTGGAGCCGCGCTCGCCCAGACCGGCCAGGTCCAGATTGGTCATCGTGGTGTAGCTATTATCGCCATCACCCACGCGCACCTGCCCCTTCCAGTTGGAAAGAGTGGCATTCATGGCGGTGCTGTTGCCAAGATTGTATACACCCTCGCCGGAAAGAATCATGGTGTGTTCCAGCCCGCTGAGCGCAGAAGCCTCCAGGGTCACCCCGGCGGCCAGCTCCAGCGTGGTGCTGGCGGTGGAAGCCAGTGTCACACCAGCGGCCAGGCCCTTAGTCAGATGCATCGTGCCGCCATCCAGCGAAATAGCCAGACTGCCAGAGTTTTCCACAGCTTCGCCATAGGTGAAGTCGTTCCGCACGTGCCACGTATTGCCATTGCCGCTCACGGTGAGGTAGAGCGCGCCATCCTCCCAGCTGAGTCCCTTCTCAGCATTGGCAAAGGCAGAGCCATTGCCCGTCATCACCTTGTATTTACCATCGATGAGGTCTGCTGAATTGAGATTGAAATTCACGCTGCTGAGGCTTCCTGCGAGGCTGGAACCGAGGGCGAGAGCTGCATTGCTGAGGTTCGAGGCATCGAGCGTGATGTTGAGGTCTGCGTTTTCGTAGAAATAGAGCTGACCGGTCACGCTGCTGCTGCCGCTGACATTCAGTGCAGAATTGGAAACAATGTAGACATTTGCCTGTGCCGTGCCGGAATTCAATTCAATGGCAGCGCCGGCACTGGTCGAAAGCCCGGAGGTCTGGATGATGGCGGAATCTGCAATTTCCAGCACACCGCCCTGCACAGTAAGAGCCTGACCGAAAACGCTGGTGCGCGAGGCTGTCACATCGTAATTACCCCCGCGCGCTGCCAGGTCAGCCTCCGCGTATTTACCGGAGAAAGTAATGCGACCTGCACCACCGTTATTCAATGATACAATGGCACCAGAAGTACCTTCCGTACGCACCGTATCATAGAAGGTAATGCTATCGGTTTTATCCGTAGCGCAGAGAACAAGTGATGCCTCCAGAGCGTAGATGCTGTTCAGCACGGTCTTGCCGCTTGAATCCACGTGGGTATTGTTGCGGAACACCACTTTATCATTGCCGGAAATGGTAAGAACGGAATTATAAATTGCACCACCAAGACTTCCCGCGTCATTCCCCGTGAAAACCAATTCCTTGTTACCGCAGAACGTGGCTACACCACCAGAGATAACAGCTGCGTTACCACTGGCTTTGTTACCGGTGATTTCCACGAGGATGTTATTGTCAATATTAACGGTATCTCCACTGCCACTTATGGCAAATGCACCATTACTGCCGCTATTACCGGCAATGATGAGGTGGGAGTTTCCTGTGATTGAGGTGGATTTCTGGTTGTTGATGGTGCAACTGGAAAGGTTATTTCTGAACTCTACGGTGCCGTTGTTCTGTATATATATTTTTCCGCTGCTGCCGGTCTGAATTGCGCCACCTGCCTGGGTAGCATATTGGCTCTGAGCCTTATTATCATTAAAACGCACCAGCTGAGAATTGCTGATGGTCATTTGGGTGCCGACATAAAAAGCGCCGCCGGCACTGGTGGATGAGTTGCGGGAAACATCCAGAACCGTGTTATTATCAAACAATACCGTGCCGAACTGGGCGGCTCCGTATTGCTTAGCGGAGTTATCCGTAATTTTGAGCACACCGTTGTTGCTCAATGTCGTTCCTGCCGCGCTGTTCTGTGCATAGATTGCACCACCGTTAGCGGTTGCACTGTTGCCGGAGAAAACAGCTACTTCATTATTGGTCACCTCCAGCGTTGCACTTGTTGCACAATAGATAGCACCGCCATTGCTTGTAGCCGTATTATTCTGGAAATCCAGCAGCTTGTTATTGTCGAATGTCAATTGGCCGTATTTACGATAGATGACACCGCCGTTCGATGCCTTGTTATCCGAAAAGACGGCAGAAGCCTGATTTTCCACCACCAGGGAGCCGGAATTCGAAGAAGTAGTAGCCTGTGTAATAGCGCCACCGGTTGAGGTTGACGTTGAACCGTGAATGTATACAGAAGAACTGCCGTTACCGGAGAAAGAAACCGTATGGGCCTTGATGTAACCATTCTCCATCTCAAACATACCCGTATTTTCGATACTCAGAGAAGAGTTGGTGGTATTGCCATTGAAGAAGGTGGTGCGGGTGGAGCCTGTGGCGGTCACAACCATATCGCCATTCACCTGGAAAATGGCGCTGCCACCGCTCGCGCTGGTAGAAGTCCAGCCTGTCAGATCCAGGGAAGAGTCCGCCGTGAATGCATGAGAACCTGTATTGAGATAAGCTGCCACATCCGCAGCAGAGGATACCGGCACTACGGTGTATCCTTCCGGAATTTCAGAAAAAGCCTGACTCTGAGTACCACACAGCAAAAGAATTGCCGTCAGCATTGATATGGGTAAATGGAGTTTCATGGTAGAATGTATACTCGTTTCGAACGATATCAAGTAGAGTGCGCTGAGTAAAGGAAAAAACCTGTAATCACGGAGATTTCTACGTTTGAAAATTTTAGGATAAAGCCTTATGAGTGCCGGGAAAAACGGAGACGGCGAATGGCCTTGCTTTATGAGAGCTGCGGGGTGGTGCAACCGGGGCAGTTCCGCACCCAGTGCCCGGGGCTGATTTCCACCAGTTCCGGTGTGTGGTCGGTGAGGCAGAGCTCGGGCTTGCCTATGATATTGCGGGGACGGAAGGCGCAGCCGCGCACGGGCTCGCGCAGGGTGGGGGGCAGGCCGGGGATGGTCTGGAGGCGGCTGCCTTTATCCGCCGCGCTGGGGATGGAGGCCATGAGCGAGCGGGTGTAGGCATGCAGCGGGTGGCGGATGAGCTCTTCTGCCGGGGCACTTTCCACGATGCTGCCGGCATACATCACCTGAATGCGGTGGGCATACTGCCGCACTACGCCCAGGTCGTGTGTGATGAGGATGATGGCGGTACCCAGCTCCTGCTGGCGGGCACGGAGAAGGTCCAGCACCTGTTTCTGCACGGTCACATCCAGCGCGGTGGTAGGCTCATCTGCAATGAGAATCTGCGGGCGGGTGATGAGCGCCATGGCAATCATCACGCGCTGGCGCATGCCGCCGGAAAACTCGTGCGGGTATGCCTTGGCGCGTTTTTCGGGCTCCGGGATGCCGGTGCGGGCGAGCTCCTCCACCGACAGCCTGCGGGCCTCGCGCCAGCTGAGCCCCTGGTGCAGCACGAGGGGTTCGGCCACCTGGTCGCCAATGCACATGCAGGGATTCAGGCAGGTCATGGGGTCCTGGAAAATCATGGAGATGCGCTTGCCTCGCAGTCCGGCATGCACTCTCTCCGGCGCATGCAGCAGGTCGATGCCATCGAACCAGGCGCGGGAGTCCTTGCCGATGCGGGCAGGTGGGCTGGGCAGCAGCCCCATGAGGGTGGAACAGGTGACCGATTTGCCGGAACCGGATTCACCCACGATGCCAAGGGTTTCTCCGGCGTTCAGGTCGAAGGAAACTCCGTTGACGGCGTAATTCACCCCCGCGCGGGAGTGGAACTCGACCGTGAGGTCACGCACCTGGAGCAGAGGAGCACTCATCTGGCCTGGTGGTCGTTTTGCTCGCAATCGCAGGGCGTTTCGTTCTTTGCTGCTACGAGCGGAAAACGGGAGGAAAGCGGGTAGTCATCTACCTTAATGAGCTCTACGCCGTACATTTTTGCAATGGCCGGAGCCTGGGACGCGGCGTAATCCTCGCCGTAGTAAATGGTTTTCACCCCGTGGGCACAGAGCGCCTGCATACACGAGGTGCAGGGCATGGTGGTGCAGGCCACGATTCTAGCTTCGCCACGCTTGAAGAGACTGCACAGGTTGATTTCTGCGTGCAGCATAAATTTCTGACGCTCGTCGCGCGAAGCCCAGAAGCCCTCCGGGGCATCGAATCCGGGGAACAAGCCGTTGTATGCTGTGCCGATGACCCGGTTGTCCTTATCCAGCGCAGCGGCTCCCACTTTGCGGTAAGGGTCTTCGGAGCGCAGGGCAGCCACATGGGCCAGAGCCATGACGTATTGAGGAATCGGCAGACGGTTCATGTGGGTATGATAGCATATTGTCCTCTCAATGCAAGGGGTTTCGCGTGTGTGTGCGCGGAAATTCCTGTCAGAAAGTTAGTCCGGCCTTGCCAAGTGAGGTGGAAAGGAGTAAAGTAAGCGCCATGAACATTCAGCTCTTCAAAGACCTGTGTGAGGCAACCGGGGCTCCCGGTTTTGAGTATGGCATCCGCGAGCTGGTTATCAAGGAGATGACCCCGCTGGCCGATGAAATCAAGGTGGACAATGTGGGCAATGTGGTGGCCCTTATCAAGGGTAAGTGCTCCGAAAAGAGCATTATGTGCGCCGCCCACATGGACGAAATCGGCTTCATTGTGCGCCATATCGATGATAACGGCTTTATCCGCATTCTTCCTCTGGGGGGCTTTGACCCGAAGACCCTCACCGCTCAGCGCGTGATGGTGCATGGCACCAAGAATCTGCCCGGCTGCATGGGCGTAAAGCCCATCCACGTGATGAGCCCCGAGGAGCGCACCAAGATGCCCCAGGTGACTGATTATGTGGTCGACCTTGGTCTGAGCAAGGAAGAGGTGGAGAAGTATGTTTCCATCGGTGATTCCATCACCCGCATAGGCGACCTTGTGGAAATGGGTGATTGCCTGAATGTGAAGAGTATTGATAACCGCGGTGGCTGCTACATGCTCATCGAGGCGGTGCGTGCCATCAAGGCCAGCGGCAATCTGCCGGACTACGACCTGTATGCCGTGTTCACGGTGCAGGAGGAAGTGGGCCTGCGCGGCGCTCATGCTGCCACTCTCGCCATCAACCCCGATTTCGCTTTCGCTCTGGACGTGACTATCGCGTTTGATACTCCCGGCAGCGGTGCTCACGATAAGTGCACCGTGCTGGGCAAGGGCACGGCTGTGAAGGTGTATGATGGTACCCTCATCACCGACCCCCGCATGGTGAAGTTCATGACGGCTCTCTGCCAGGAGAACGAGATTCCCTACCAGCTTGAGCTGCTCGCTGCCGGTGGTACAGATGCCGGTGCCATGCAGAAGTTCACCGCCGGTGGTTCTGTGACGGGCGCTATCTCCATCCCCGTGCGCAACGTACACCAGAGCATCGAAATGGCCCACAAGGTGGACATCGACGCCAGCGTGAACCTGCTCACCGCCTGTTTCACTTCCCTGACCCGCTGGGACTGGAGCTGGAAGCAGATGAACCGCACTCTGGCTCCCAAGGCCGATTGCGCAGAAGCCGCACCCAAGAAGAAGTGCTGCTGCCGCAAGAAGAAGTAAATGATTTAACTTAAAATGGGGCGTGCATCAGGCTGAGATTCCTGATGCACGCCTTTTCTGCCTTATGAGAGAATTCTTTGCGATTCAGTTTCCGTTTGCTGGTGTATCTGCCTGGCAGGAAATCTCTGCCATTCTGCGGGCAGGGCACTGCCCCATGCCCAGTGCGTATCAGGATGATGAGCACCTGCTGCTGGTGTGGCGTTATGAGCGGCATATGAACGAATGCGCCTGGGAGCTCTGCCACCATGTTTTGCATATCCTCTTGTATGAGAAGATGCTGGATATGAGGCGCTTCTACAACGAGTTCAGGACGGAGCCCATTATATGCTCTTCTGAACGACTGTGCCGGGTACTCCGATTCGGGGTTCCACATGGGTTCATGTGTGATGGCGAGTTGCCTCCGCTGGAGATGGACGAGCTGGAGCCGCTGTATGAATGCGAGATGGACGAAACGGCGTTTCATCGCGGTGTCCGGGCGCTGCTGGAGCGTACGCTGCTCCGGTGCTCCAGCGCCGAAATCACAACATGGGATACCAGTCTCCTGTATCTGACATTCAAGCGCATCGAGGCTATGTCGATTACGTGTTGCAGCGCGGATGCCGAGGTGGGGGCTGCGCTGGAAAAACTCAACGCAGCCATTCTTGAGACGCGTTAACGAAAAATCCAGCCTTTTCTGGGAAAGGCTGGATTGAAATTGGATGTGAACCTCGGGGGTTATTCTCCGATGGGGAGAGCTTCCTGCGGCGCTTGCCAGGAACCATCGTCCTCGGGGGTGAGCCCTGGTTCTACGGTGATGGTAGCTGGCTGAGAGGGGGCGTCTACTACCGGAGCTCCGGATTCAGGCTCGTAATTGGGCTCGGTTATCTGAGTAGAGGGCTTGCGGGGGGCAATAATTTTGCCGCTGCGTTGTTTTTTGGGTGCAGAGACGCCGGGCATGGCCTCAAAATCGCTCATATCCACCATATCGTCCAGTCCGAAAGCATAGCGGGCCATGTCCGGCAGATTATCCTTGACCAGCTGGGACACGGGGAATCGGACCTGCCCCTGCGGTGTGCGTAGGGTGATACGGCCTGACTCCAGGCGGTGAATAATGGCATTGTGGTAGGCTCGCCCATTAGTGGTTGATACATTGCCTACGGGAAGCCCGATGAGCAGGTTTTTGGCTACGCTGCGGGAGGTCTTGTCTTCCTGGATGATTTCGCGCTGCAGGGACAGGACACGGCCACGTTCGGCTTCAATGCCCTGCTTGTGCTCTGCCAGCTGGCGGTTCAGGGCATCCAGCTGTGAGTCCAGATGCGCAATGCGCTGGCGCATGTGCAGCTGCTCGTCTGCCTTATACGCGGCATCCTGCAGTTGCTCGTGCTGCTTGCAGAGTTCCAGGTGTTCTTTCTGAGCCAGTTCCAGCGGGGTGGGGACACGGTACTGTTCCGCCTGCTGGTGCACATACCATACGCCGCCGCCAATAGCGCCCAGCAGAATCATGACTAGCAGGAAATCGACAAATGCAGCGCCAAAACCGCCCTTTTTCTTCGGTGCAGGGGTGGGTTCCTTTTCCGGCTCTGGGGTAGCGGGCTTGTTGTCAGCCTTGGGCTCAGGCGTGGAGGAAGGCCTGAGTTCAGGTGCCTTTTCCGGAGCAGGGGCGGGGGCCTGTTCCTTCTGCTCAATAACAACGGGAGCCGGGCTGCTCTGTTGCTTGGGCGCAGGAGGGGCCTGCGGTGCCTGTGGTGCGGGAGGTGTGTTCCAGGAGAGCGTCACCTTATCCTTCATGTTTTTGTTGGCAGTACCGGAAATCATTGTCGTTTGTGGAGGTTGGCGGTTTCACTCTGAAGCATGCGGAAATTGGAACGGAAGGCATCCAGTCGGTCCTGGAGCTGGATAACACGAAGCTTGGCATCGGTCTGCTGGCGCTTGAGTTGCTTGAGCTCGTTGAGGGCGGCAGTAAGCTGCTGTTCCTTGGCTGAAATGCTTTCGGCCAGGCCGGGTTCAATGTCACCGGCTTGATTAATGAGTTGCTGCATGCGGGTGATTTCCTTGCGCATGGCGGCATTCTGCTCATGCGCCAGACGGATTTGTTCCGGATTATCTGCCTGCGGGTAGCAACTGCTCAGCGAAATGGCGAGCACCGCACAGGCACACAAGCTGGTGAGGGTTGAGAGATGATTCACGCATCAATCATACGCTCATATCGGCTAGCGTCAAGCATGTTCTGCGTCACTTTTGCAGCAGGAAAAGGTATTCCTTGACGGAAAGCGCCCGCGCCTGCAGATTACGACAGCCGCGGAACGTGGCGTAGTCTGTCTGCATGAGCTGGACCTTACCGTGGCGGCTCAGCAGTTGCTGCATGGCGGGCAGAGTGATGAAGCCTTCGGAATTGTATGAAATAAGAATGAAACGTGCCGGGAGGACTGCCAACAGGGAATCCAGTGCCTCCTGAACCTGCGCGCGTTTGTTGTATGGAGATCTGTTCCAGTCGGCGGGAATGCCGGATACTGCTGAAAGGTGCTTAGGCCGCTCGTAGCGCAGAAGCAGGTTCAGCATGAAATAATTGGAACCGTAGGGGTGTTGGTTGTAAGGCGGATCCAGATAGGCGAAATCGAGTTCCGGCAGTGTGCCTGCTGCAGCGGTGGCATCGCATTGCAGCACATGGTGCTCGCAGTCGAAGCGGGAAAAAATCGGTAAAGGCAGAGAAATGGGAGCTTTGATGCGCTGCAGTGCGTTGGCTCCGCTGCCCCCGAATTGCCCGATTCCTTCCTGGTTTTTATAAAAACCTTTGAAGATACCGGCAGTGTTGGTGTGAATGGAGGCTTCGCAGAGCAGGGGCGCCAGGAAAAAGTGCTGAATATCCAGCGGCAGACGGCTGATGTGCTGCCGGGCGGTGTCCAGGTACAGCGCATTGCTGTGTGTGTAAAAGACACGTTCCCCCTTGCGGATGTGCTCATCATCCTGCGGGGCGTAAAGTTCAGTCAGCAGTCCGGGGGAGGGGGCTTCCTTAATCTGCTGTACCAAATGGGCGTGCACTTCCGGCAGGTCAGCTGCTTCAACGCTGTCACTATTGGCCAGATAACAGGTGTTCAGAACCCTGGCGTAATCTTCCAGGTCGTTGGTGTAAAGAAGCTCGGCGTGTTGTTTCATGTATCGGCTCACAATACCACTGCCTGAAAAGGCATCGAAACACCGCAACTTGCGACCGCCCAGTTTTGCCCGGACCTGCGCCACCGCCTGACCAATGAAATCGAGCAGACGGCGCTTGTTACCCAGGTAGGTGATAATCTGCTCCTGCAGATACCGGGGATTCTCCCCGACTGGTGGTGCGCCGTTCATTGCGGCAACTCTAGCAGATGCAACATGGTGCGTCAAGTGGTTTTTCTTGAGCCTGTCTGTTCGCGGTTCGGGACAGCACTGGGCTTTCTTGCCAGAATTAGAAAAAAATAGAAAAAATCATGATTTTTTTTCAAAAAGGTCTTGACGTCGCGCGGATGTAGTGGTATATTCTCGCCGCACCCACTAAGGGTGGCCTGAATAAAATCGCGGGATGGAGCAGCCAGGTAGCTCGTCAGGCTCATAACCTGAAGGCCGCAGGTTCAAATCCTGCTCCCGCAACTCTGAAAAAGCCGTTGAGATTTCTCAGCGGCTTTTTCCTTTTCCTGGAAGTAAACTTATCGTTATGTGTAGTAAGGTTCATCGTAATGTGGTGCTGGAACTGGAAACCGTAAAGGACGGTTGCGCTGTGTTTCTGTTGCACATCGGCTGCAGGAATGCCTTGCCAGCGGATTTTATCCATCGCTATTGCTCCGAATGTTTCCGGGGGAAGCTCAGAAGGTTGCTGAAGTGTGCAGTGTCGCGGCTCCTGGGCTTGGGTGCGTTCAGCTATCACCGTTGCCGGATTTCCGTAGCGCCAGGTGGTTCGGATACAGATGATGTTTTTGGCTGGCGCCTGGAAGATGTGTTCCAGGTGCTACGCGAATCGGGCTTTGTGCTCTATGATGACCGCCGCGGAGAATGGACTCCGTGCAATATCTATCGCCACCTGATGCAGCAGGGGAGAGTGTCCACCCCTATGCCGGTGCTGTATGAGGTTTCGGGAGGCTATCAAGAAACCGAAAGCTGAATTCAGCTGCGGCTGATGCTTTTGTGAACATAGCGCAGGACGAGGATGCACACCACGGGAAACACTGCGCCAAAGGTTGATTTCTGCGCCATGAGGATGCCCACCATGACGAGGGCGAGGTCTGCCAGTACCACGGCGCCGGAAATCCAGAGGTAACAGGGAGAGGTGTAGGGTACTTCCTTGCGGTGGCTCTGGAACAGGCGCCACACCAGCACCAGCCAGCTGCGCAGGAACCAGCCCAGGGCGGTGGCTACTACATTAAAGAGCAGGGTCATGTCTTCGGAATGACCGTCCTGGCTGTAGAGACCGCCTGTGGCGTAGGCGTAGGCCACGATTCCGGTGCCCAGCGACAGGCTCAGCACGCTGGGCAGCAGCGCAATGATGGCAATCAGGTAGGCTAGCATCCACGGACCATGGCCGATGGGAAACTTCTTTTCCACCAGCAGGGCAACTCCTTCAAACCATGTAATGCGCGTTTACATTGATGGCGAAATCATACTATGCCATGGGTATGAAAGTCAAGGCGTTTGATTCGTGTCACCGGGGTTGCTGCAGGGTCCTATGCGTTCGATGAGTATTTCTGCTAGGTCCATGGAACCAAAGTAATCGGCTTCGCGGATACGCCGGAGGTGACCGGCGGTGGTGTTTATTTCCTGGCTCAGGGGTGCATTTTGGAGTAGCCCCTCGTGCGAAAAGATATCGCGTCCTCCCAGTTGGTAGAGCTCGCGGGCGGCAGTTGTGGCGCCGGACCGGTTGTTTACTTCCGGTAGCAGACGACACAAGGCCTGTGTGTATCGTTCAAGCTTTGTTTCGCGAGCCTGTTGGATTTCTCTGCCGGACTCTGTGGATTTCAATGCGGGCACTAATCCCTTTTTTCTTGCTTGTGCAAGCAGCTCGTACCATTTCTCCTCCTGCGGGGATATTTCAAAAACGTTGCAGAATTTTCTTTTAGAATAGTTGATGAGCTCTTTGGGCATCTGATGCTGCGCCACTGCTTCACTGGCGGTGGAGTCGTTTAAGAGGCTTTCCAGAATGTTGATGTTATGCTGCAGGTCTCGGGTGTATTGTTCCTCTTCGCGGTTTAGCTCCTCCTCCGTGGGGATGTATTTTCCGTCTGAGCAATCCAGCCACACGGAAAAGTGAAACAGCTTGCCATGATGCAGCCATTCTACCTGGTGCTGTTCATAATATCTTCCATTCAGAATGCCGCATGAGGTATCGCCGGACAAATAATCAAATGCCTCGCCCCGCATAATGAGCGTGTCCAGCAATGTATCATGGTGAAATACGGATTGCCTGAGTCGTTCGATACTGAGGTGTGCGGGAATGCGCCAGGCTGTTTGCGGGGTAAAGCCAGGGCCTCCGGCAAGGTGCTGAATCTCCGGCTCTGCGGCCTTGGCGAGTTGCTGCCGCATGAGGGACTCGAGCTCCTGCGTCGCCTCGTGGGTGAGGGGCTGTGCTTCGTAAGCATCGTGCGGACGCCCCAGGTATGAGGCCAGAAGTTCTGAGCCATAATAGCGACGCTGCCGTAATTCCTGCTGAAGTTTGTTGAGGGCATCTTCCTGTTGTGGTAAATCTGCCGTGTGCAGGAAATCAAAATCAAGAGCGGCGCTGTTCATGTCCCACAGATAATCAGCAGCGGCATCGGCTGATCTGTGGTCGTGCACCTTGCTCAGAATGTCCAATATGTGCTGTGAACGGATGAGATGCGCGTTGTCACGTTCCTCCTGACTCATAGGAGAATCACTCGCATCGCCATCGGCTGCAGCCGGACTGTCTGTGATATCCACCCAGATATCCACTTCATGCTTCCGCTGGCGGTGAAAAACAACCACGGTGGAGACATGGTAGGTTCTTCCTTGCCGCAGTTCTGTTCTCGATTCCATGAAAACAGGAGCTTGGTTTGCGCCTCCAATCAGGGCTTGCGGAGCAAAATAACATTCGAAATCCCTGTATTGCCAGTCGGGGTCATAAGGTCTGGTGAATACCCATGAGGTTTCCCGGCTGAAGCCCGGGCCGCCACTGATTCCCGCCCGTAGTTTTTCCGGCACCAGCGGAAGGGCGCGGCGGACGCGGTCTTCCAATTCTGCCAGAATGGCTGGTGTTGCCGCTTGCGGTTTCTCAGCTGCGCCGGGGGAATCGTCATCCAGTGCTGCGGCCAGTGCCTCGGAGCAGAAGTAGTATTCCCTGCGAAGTTTTTCGGTAATTTCACTGACTGATTCATCCTCTGCCTGTTCAAGGGTGAAGAAGAAGGTTGAATCGCTGTTAATCAGTTCCGCTGCGGTGTCGGCTGTTTCCTTGTCTGAGATGCCGCTCAGTAATGCCAGCTTTTGCTGCGGTGTCCATGTGCGCACATCGGCAGGCGGTTCTGCCGCAAGCGCGCTGCAAAGCATGGAGAGGAGAATCAAGCCCCAACGTTTCATGCTTATCATGCTACGCCTCTGCATTGAATGTGTCAACCTCCATTGTGCTGAAACAAGCAAAAACGGGTCTGTTCAGATTTGCTGGTCTACGCAATAAATGATGCATGGGCATGATAAGTCAAGCGTCGACAAATCGACAATTGTCGAACTCGGCTTTCACGCCAGTGAAAGCCGAGTATGCGGCACAACGTGCCGCTTTCGTACCGCCGACAGGCGGTATTTCATGTGCGGCGATAGCCGCGCTTTCATACGCCCTTAGAGCGGATTTCATCACGGGCTTGCCCGTGTATTTCATTGAGCGAAGCGACTTGTTTCCGCTGCATTAGCAGCGGAACTTCCCTTCCTGCAGGTGTTGTCATTTGACTATTCATTGGGTTATGTAAAGTATTGAAAAAGCAATTTTATTTTCCCAAGGTTCTGTAATGGAATAAGCGTGCTCTATATCGGCAGTACCGCTGCTAATGCAGCGGTAATCAGTCGCCGCGTACGCGGCTCAATGAAATCCACGCTGCGCGTGTATGAAATCACGGCATGCGCCGGGATGAAATGCAGTCGCGTCGCGCCTGCACGAAATACCCGAGCGAGGCTCGGGTACGTTGCGGGGCTCTATGAGCCCCACAATCTCAGATTTGTCGCTGCTGCTTAATGATGCCAACGCGTGAATAATATCAACTGGCTATTGGGAAGCGATAGACCTTGACATCCGACTCCGCTAAATTTATAACATGTGCACATGCTTCGTGGAGTTTTCGCCCTTTGTCTTCTGCTTCCTCTGCTTCCTCTGCTGACTCAGTGCTGCGGCAGGTCGGAGCTGCGCAGTGCTCTTGCGTCGGGGGACATTGTCTGTATCGGTTCTGTATTGGATGAGATTCCGGATATTAACCGCGCCTACAAGACTCCCTATTATGAAGGTACAACCATATGCCTTACCCCGCTGCATCAGGCTATCTGTTGCTATGTGGGAGGCTTCCCCGGGCATGAGGAAAAGGGGGTGCGGGTAGTTCGCTACCTTATCAGCCGTGGGGCAGATGTGAATGCTCGCATCCCGGAGGATGGCCGTACCCCGCTTCATCTTGCAGCCGATATAGAAGGCATTGAGGCTCCGCTCCTCTATGCCGCCCTGCTGGAAGCCGGGGCAGATGCCAGCATACGCGATAACAGGGGCAGAACCGCTGCCGATATTCTGCGCGAAATCAGAGACGACAGATAGTCTTGTGCACGTAGTGCAGTGCGAGGATGCACAGCACCGGAATCATGGAGCCGAAGGTGGTGCTGCGGGCCAGGATGATGGCAACCATGGCCAGAACCTGGTAAGCCAGTATTACGGCGCCGGATATCCAGAGGTAGCAGGGGGAGGTGTAGGGCACTTCCTTGCGGTGGCTCTGGAACAGGCGCCACACCAGCACCAGCCAGCTGCACAGAAACCAGCCCAGAGCCGTGCTGATCAGGTTGATGAGCAGGGTGTTCTCCGCAGAGAAGGGGGGAGAGGCATAGAGGCCCTTAGTGGCGTAGGCATAGGCCGCCATGCCTGTGCCCAGCCCCAGATTCAGCACGCTGGGCAGCAGCGCAATGATGGCTATCAGGTAAATGATTTTCCACGGCCCATGACCAATGGGAAACTTCTTCTCCACCAGCAGGGCCACACCTTCAAACCATGTAATGCGCGTTCTCATGAATGCGGTGGATTCTAGCATATTGGGGGCGCGCTGGAAAGTAAAAAACTCCCCGCTCTGTGGAGAGAGCCATAGCTGTCCAAAAAGCGTTCTAAAGAAAGCCGGGGGAAGAGAAGCAAAACTAAGAAGAAAAAAGAAAACAAAAATGGAGATTGAGTTCTGGGGTGCCAGCTACTAAACTGACGGTGCTAAAAAATGAACCAATCTCCGTGCAGCAACCTACCATTATGTGCGCAGCTTGTCAACGATTTGATAAGCCATAGCGCATTTTCTTCCATTGTCAGAA
>DEPT01000014.1:24842-25679 GCA_002358905.1 Akkermansiaceae bacterium UBA3385 | reverse complement strand
ATAGAACAAGATTATGCCTCTTTTTGAATCTTATTCCCGTCGTATCGACCAGATCCTTCCGGTTCTTGCTCAGTACGGTATCAACTCCTGCGAGGAAGCCGAGAAGGTTTGCCTTGAAAAGGGTATCGACGTGCGCGAAATCGTGCGCGGCATTCAGAACATCGCCTTCGAGAACGCTGGCTGGGCCTATGTGGTAGGCGCTGCCATCGCTATCAAGAAGGGCTGCACCAAGGCTGCCGACGCTGCCGAGGCCATCGGCGAAGGTCTGCAGGCTTTCTGCATTCCCGGTTCTGTGGCAGACGACCGTAAGGTGGGTCTGGGGCACGGCAACCTGGCCGCCATGCTTCTGCGCGAGGAGACCGAATGCTTCTGCTTCCTGGCTGGTCACGAGTCTTTCGCTGCTGCTGAAGGCGCTATCGGTATCGCCCGCTCTGCCAACAAGGTGCGCCAGAAGCCGCTTCGCGTTATCCTGAATGGCCTTGGCAAGGACGCCGCCTACATCATCTCCCGTATCAACGGCTTCACCTACTGCCAGACCAAGTTCGACTATGCCACCGGTAAGGTGGAAGTGGTGAGCAAGAAGGCATTCTCCGATGGCGAGCGCTCCAAGGTGAACTGCTACGGCGCTGACGACGTGCGCGAAGGTGTGGCTATCATGTGGCTGGAGGGTGTGGACGTTTCCATCACCGGTAACTCTACCAACCCCACCCGCTTCCAGCACCCGGTTGCCGGCACCTACAAGAAGGAATGCACGCTGGCTGGTAAGAAGTACTTCTCCGTGGCCTCCGGTGGTGGCACGGGCCGTACCCTGCACCCGGACAACATGGCAGCAGGTCC
>DEPT01000014.1:0-24728 GCA_002358905.1 Akkermansiaceae bacterium UBA3385 | reverse complement strand
TCGGCATGGGCAACAACCCCATGGTGGGTGCTACGGTTTCCGTGGCTGTTGCCATCGAGGAAGCCATGAACAAGTAAACCCCGCCGGGTTTACAAGCGAAAGCTTACCGAATCACCCCGTCTGCTCAGCAGTGCGGGGTGATTTCTATGTATGAATTCATACAGTAAGTCTATGTTGTCGGGCTTTGTCGCACCGGTGCAGGGCTTTCATCTGTGCGGCATGAGGCAAATTGCCGTTTTAGGCGGCACTGCTGTCAGTTCCTTGCATTGACAGCGCAGGGTGCGCGTGCTAATATCGCGGCTCAAACGCAACAAAGCTCCACAACATGACCTTTTACGAAGAACTGGAATGGCGCGGCCTGGTGAATCAGATTTCCAGCCCGGACCTCATTGAGAAGCTCAACAAGGGCGGCCTCACCTTCTATATCGGCACAGACCCGACGGCCGACAGCCTGCACCTGGGCCACTATTCCAGCTTCCTCATCACCCGCCGCATGAAGGAGCATGGCCACCACCCGCTTCTGCTGGTGGGGCTGGCTACTGGTCTCATTGGTGACCCCCGCGGTACGGTCGAGCGCGAGCTTAAGCAGAAAGAGGAAGTGTTCCGCAATTACGACGCCCTGCGTGCCCAGGTGGAAAAAGTGTTCGGTTTCGAAGTCGTGAACAACTACGACTGGATTAACGGGATGAATGTCATCGACTTCTTCCGTGATTACGGCAAGTACATCAACGTGGGTTACATGCTTACGAAGGACCACGTGCGCCGCCAGATGGAAAGCGGCATCTCGTATGCCGAGTTCTCCTACATGCTCATTCAGGCTATAGATTTCAAGCACCTGCACGAGACTCGCGGTGTGGACCTGCAGGTGGCAGGTAGTGACCAGTGGGGCAACATTACCACGGGTATTGAGCTTATCCGCAAGACCACGGGTGATGAGGTATATGCCCTCACCATGCCCCTGGTTACCGATGCCCAGGGCAATAAGTTCGGCAAGAGCGAGGGCAACGCCCTCTGGCTGGACAAGGAGAAAACCTCTTCCTATGAGCTTTACCAGTTCCTGCTGAACAGTGATGATGCCTGCGTCATTACCTACCTCAAGCGGCTCACCTTCCTGAGCCCCGAGGAAATAATGGAGATTGAGGCCCGTCATCTGGAGCATCCGGAGCAGCGTATTGCCCAGAAGGCCCTGGCCCGTGAAATTATCACGGACCTTCATGGCGAGTCTGAATTTGAACACGCTGTACAGGTGAGTGAGAAACTCTTTGCCGGTGATTTCAAGAGCCTTTCTGCCCGAGATATCAAGAGCGGCATGAAGAACGTTCCCCAGGTTACATTGACTGCCGGTCCGCTGGCAGATGCCCTGGTCGCGGCTAAGGTGTGCAGTTCCAAACGTGAAGCCCGTGAGTTCATTGGCAATGGCGCCATCTCCATCAACGGTGAAATCGTGAAGGACGCCACCTGGAACCTTACGCCGGATAGCGCGCTGGAGGGTGGTATCGTCATTATTCGCCGCGGTAAGAAGAAATTCTACATGGGTGAATTTGCGTAAATCATGCGCATTCTGCGTCAGATAATGCTTTTTGTGGTGGCCTCCCTGCCGGTTCTGGCATGGGAGGCTCCTACGCGGAATGAACTGGCCGCAGTGATGGGGCAGGAACCCCAATTAACAGTGCTGGAGAGCGGATTGCCGCTGCCCCCGACGCAGGCGGAAGCCCGGGAGATGGGCGGCTACCGGTATGATGTGGAACGCGCCGCGATGAAACAGGTGCTGCTGTATCGCACCTGCCAGGCAAAAGCAGATAGAGGTCGTATTACCCCGGAAAACAATGCTGCCAGCGCCCGGCTGGCGCGCCAGCTGGGCGCTCCGGAGCTCTTTGCCCGGTATCTGGATATGCTGGGAGATAATACCATGAGCCGCCGCCAGCAATATGCGGTCAACCAGGCTCTCCGCTATCTGTTGCAGGAAACATACGCCATAGATACCTTGCAGATGCGTGTAGTTTCTGAATCTGTGGAGTTGCCTGCAGCCCAGCATATGCTGTTTATGCTGCAGCTTCCGTATGGCAGCATGTTTGATCTGGTGCCGACACAGCTTCCCCCGAAGAGCAGAATCCTTTCGGATATTATGCTCATGACCAGTGTGATGCGCCAGGAAGATGCCGTTCTCTCCTCTGTGTGCAATACCCGCAGTGCAGATGCCGCCGCCGCTGCCCTGCAAGCTCTTATTCCCCTCTGGGAAACAACTCTGCAGACCCGGCACCACGCCCAGTCTCTTTCTGCCCAGCTTACACCGGCGGAACGTATGTCAGTCCGCCTGCTTGAATCCACCGCTGCTCATCTGCTTCAGACACGTCAGGAGCTGCACAAAAAGGACTGGTTCGGCTCCGTGCGGCTGCGTATAGTAGATGAACTACTGCGCGACTCGTCTCCGGCAGAGTAGGGGGCTGCCTGCTTATTTTTCTGACATTGCGTTGATTTATGTCTTTTTATGCTCTTGCCTTTTGTGCCGTGTTGTAGTAAAATGCGCGCGCGATTTTTAACAATTTTCTAACACAATAACAATATGGACATTACCATCGACAAGACAAGTGATTGCCAGGCAACACTTACCGCTATCGCCACCCCCGCCGAGGTGACCGCCATCAAGGACGCAGCCATCAACGCTTTTGCCAAGAACGTTCGTATTCCCGGCTTCCGTCCCGGCAAGGCTCCCAAGAGTGTTGTTGCCAAGCGCTTCGCCGAAGGTATTGCTGATGAACTCGACGCCCGCATCAAGGCTGATGCTCAGGAACTGGCTCTTGAGCAGAATCCTGACCTCAAGGTGCTGGACTTCGGTGAACCGACCACCACTGCTGAGGCCGATGGTTCCTACAAGCTTGTGTCCACGCTGACCATCATTCCCACCTTCGAATTGCCGGAGTACATGGGTATTGAGGTAACTGTTCCCTCCGATGAGGTGAGCGATGACGAGGTGCAGGAAACCCTGCAGAAGTATGCTGAATCCTCCGCCGAGCACGTTGTGGTGGATCGCGCTTCCGCCAAGGGAGACATCGTTGTAATCGACTTCAAGACCAGTGTGGAAGGCAAGCCCACCGCTGAGTACTGTGGCAAGCCTGTTGGTTTCATGGAAGGTCGCGAAGGTCATTGGGTAGCTATCGAGGAAGATTCCTTCATGCCCGGTCTGCCCCAGGGGCTTGAGGGCGTTTCCGCTGGCGATGTGAAGGAGCTCGTGCTCACCATGAAGGAAGATTTCCCCATTTCCGACCTTGCCGGCAAGGACGTTACCTTCAACTGCACTGTTAAGGAAGTGCGCGAGAAGCGCGTGCCCGAAATCACTCCTGAGCTGTTTGCCGGTGCCCTTCCTGAGAAGAGCATGGACGAAATCAAGGAAATCGTGCGTGGCAACATGAAGGCTTCCAAGGCCCGTGCCAACGATGAGGCCAAGGCCGATCAGATTTCTGAGAAGCTTGCTGACCAGCTTACCTTCTCCCTGCCTCAGGACCTCGTGGAGCGTGAGAACCAGAACACGGTGCAGCGCAAGATGTACGCCGCCATTCAGGCTGGCAACTACGATGTAGCCAAGGATATGGAAGCTCTTACCGCCGAGGCTATGAAGGAAACTGAGCGCAACCTGCGCGTGTACTTCGCCCTGCAGGAAATCGCCCGTAAGGAGAACATCATTGCCACCGAACAGGAGCTTCTCGAAGCCATGGCCAGCATGGCTCAGCAGGCCAAGGAGAAGAACCTCAAGAACTTCATCCGCAAGATGTACCGCGAGAACCGCGTTCAGGGTATCCGTCTCAGCGTCATTACCTCCAAGGTTATCGACCTTCTGGCTCGCAATGCCAAGGTCACCGTCGAGGGCTAAAAACGTCACACATTGCATTTTTACTCCCGCCTTGCTGAAAGACGGGAGTTTTTTTGTCTCGAAATGAAAAGGTCATGAGATGCAAAATTGTTGCACCTCTGATTGTCCCAGTGACAATAAATGACATCCAGACTTCCATCTTCGTTCCAGATGCCGATGTTCGATTTTGTACTCATCTTTTGGTCGTTGTTGGGTTATATGTTGGAATGCTCACACATTCAATGCATGAGGAGAGGTCGAAATAACCCGCTCATGCATATATAGCCCCCGGAACGACCGTTTTTCAGATTGCAGTTGTTTTACTGCCGCGTAAGGTGTTGAATCAATTCGCCAAGACCACTACCAACGATGGATGGATTATCACAGCATGGAATAGGAGCAGAATTAGCGCGTTCCATTGCCGCTTCGATGCGAGCCTTGGTTATAGCAGTAGTCCCTATCGGTAAATTTTTGAAATTGGGTATACGCTGTTCCATGTAGTCATCAAGCATGCACTTCTCTTTACTGGGGCGTTCATCTAGGTGCATGAGAAGCCAATATTCAAATCGTGGTGTAGTAATGGCAACATGACGATATGGTTGCTCTTTCTCCCATGCCGACAGCGCTGCAAATTGCTCAGGAAAATGGCTTCCTTCATCTAAGTCCAGAATAATCCAAATTTCGTCACCTTTTCGTGGCTTGAACGAACGGTCTTTCTCTATCTTTCGAGCTGAAGACAACATTGAAGGGATGCTCGATTTTTCGTGACAAAAGCGTGCAGTACAGCGCTCACGCAAAAGGAGTCTGTTCCAGACGATTCTAAGATAAGCCTGTTCTGTCGCAGAGCCCTCTGTCACAAAGTAGAAGATTCTGCGGTATGCGCTTTGATTTTCTCTGCGACTAAAAGTACTCATACGCAACAATTCATGTTGGGTAAGCCACCCATTCTACCCTCAAGATAGCTTTTACGCAACTGATTATCTGGACGGATGTCCTTATATTCAGCCATAGAAATGAGGTGAGCTTGGTGTACCTCATCTCTTTCTGTTACCCAAATTTCATCCTTTCGAAAATTATCTCCCTCCATGAGGATAACGTCGTGTGTTGTGAATATAAGCTGAAGTTTGCATTCCTTACTCTCTACAATGCGACGGAAATTTCTGATGAGAGAACGTGAAAGCTTAGTATGAAGACTTCTATCCAGTTCATCAACTATATAAACGCTGTCTCGCTGCTTGTCCAACAAAATAGGAAGCAGATGCAAATAGCGACGAGTACCGTCACTTTCCTTAGCTAACGGAATAATCGTTTCTGAACCATCCTCCGCGGTGTATGCGGAATAACATTTGATGGCCTTTATTTCCTCATTTTCTTTTACGAGAAGCATGGAATGGTCATTAGGAACAACCATGACATTTGTATCAGAATTTCTGAATTCCGATAATAAAGGACGGGAAACTACATCCTCAATATTGGCGTCAACTTCGTGAAACTGAAGCTTTTCCACGCCGGTATCCGCATCGGAAAGAGCTGTTGAATAGCTGGTCAATTGGGTCAGCAAATCCAAACCAAGCCCAACTCGCTTGCTATCAGCTTCAACGATACACAGAGTTTCAGCAAACCACTTATAGCAGCGGCTGGCATCCTGAAGAAAAACCGGCACTTGTAGTTTTATAATAGTGGTCAAAAACACCTCTTTCTCCGGCAAGGTGCTTCCCATTTTAACGCCGTATCTAAGCTCCTCTACAGGGAAATCATCAACGAATTGAGACCCAACCACACACTGTTCTCCAGGAATTCTGTCGAAAATACATTTTTCTTGTCCTTTTGTAATGTCGCCCAAGGATTCTCGAACAACCTTACCTGATAGAATATCAATATGGTATTTCATAACCCGATCCTCTGAAACAAAAATGCATTTGAATGAGGTTGGGGTCGTTTTGCCTTCCGCAGCAAACAAATGTGGTTCCACGTGAGTAACTTTACCAGTAAGAACAATTCGTCGCAGGCATTTCATCGCATGAACAAAAGTTGATTTACCTGATGCATTTCCTCCGTATATTGCCGTAATAGGCAGCAATTTGGAGCTGGGCTCTCCAGGTATCGGCATGAGAGAAGAACGATGAGTTCTGAACCTTCCCGCAACCATAGAAAACTCCGTTGGCTGCAAATAGGCCATGTAATTAGCATATGAAAAATTGACTAGCATGTTGGTGAGATACAGCCAGTATTGTACCTTACCCTTAATTTTCTGTCAATCCTTCGCTTCTAGCAAACTCCAGTTTTTTTGGGGTTTGTGTAAATAAAACACTCAAAAACCTCCCTAGAACGACCGTTTTTCACCGGCATTCAGGAAAATGCTGTTTCTATGGTCATGGTGTCATTGCAACCACGCAAGTGCTTGTTTGGTGTGATAAGTTTGTCAATTGTAACGAACCAGCTTGAAAGCAGAGCAGGTATATGGTAGCATACACCGTATCTTTCAACTCATACTCTTTACATAAGCCATGAGGTTACATCTTCCTTTCTCTCTCCGCAAATCCGTTCTTTCCAGCCTTGTCTCTATGGTGGCTTTGTCACTAGGCAGCGGTTCTGCATCGGCTGTAACTGAGTCAGAGCCTCAAAACCTTGTTTTTGATGGTGCTACTCTTACCTGGAATACCGATACCGAAAACAAGGCCTTTACCAATGCGGCGGGCGAAGCAGCTTCCTTCGCAACGGGTGACAATGTTTCTTTTGCAAGCGATGCCACCATTTCCCTTGGCGAAGATATCTCAGTCGGGCAGATAAACATTGCCAGTGGGGCAGATGTTGTGATTGAACTAGACGATAATGGCCTCAACTTTGACACCTTGTCGATGTTGGGCGGCTCGCTGGATGTGGGCAATTCGCTTAATGTCTCTTCCGGAGAAACTCTGGCCGTGGGTTCCAACAACTCAGTACTTAAATCTGCCCTTGTGCTGGAATCGGATTCTTGTTTGTCTGTAGATTATTCAGGCTCAGGGTCCGCTACAAGCCTGAATAATTCTTCCCTCTCTCTGCAGGGGGATACTCAGCTGCAGCTTTCCGGCTGTGGTAATGGCGATGGCAAGACCTACACTCTCCTTACCGGCGTTTCTGAGTTGAGAGACTCTCAGGGCAATACTATTTCGCTGGGAGAAGGCAATAACGCCATCTCCAGCTATTTTGACACCACGCAACCTGGCTCCGGATTCTGGGCTGACTCCACCTTGGTGCTCACAGCTGACGGCAACCTGCAGCTCGTGAGGCATAACAAAACGGTGAAGAAGGCCGTGACTATCACCACCCGCAGGACTAGTGGGGCTGATTATCAATACTATGCCGGGGTGTGTTTTAAGAATATTGAGTATTCCACTCCCTCCTCCTCTGCCTATGGCGGCGCGATTTATGGGGATGATTACAGCACCATCGCGCTGAGCGACAATGGCAGCGTGACCTTCAGAGGGAACACTGCGAGTTCCACCACCACCACCTCCTCCTCCTCTTTCTTCTATGCCAACGGCGGCGCGATTTATGGTAGCAGCAGCATCATGCTGAGCGGGAATGGTAGCGTGGAATTCAGCGAGAACACGGCTTTCGCAACATCCTCATTCACCGGCGACGACATCTATGCCGATGCCGATGGCGGCGCGATTTATGGTAGTACCATCACGCTGAGTGACAATGGTAGCGTGACCTTCAGAGGGAACACGGCTTCCTGCGACGTCGGGTACCACGCCAGTGTCGCTGGCGGCGCGATTTATGGTAGCACCATCACGCTGAGCAACAATGAGAGTGTGGAGTTCAGCGGGAACACAGCGAGTGGCTTCGCTGCCTATGGCGGCGCTATTCATGGTAGCTCGATAACGCTGAGCGACAATGGTAGCGTGACCTTCAGCGGGAACTCGGCGAGTGGCTCTTTAAGCAATGCCGATGGCGGCGCGATTCGCACATACGGCAACTTGAATATCCGAAACAATGATTCCGTTCTATTCGAGAAAAATGTGGAGATTCGCAACGGAAGTTACCGCCTGCGCAGTATAGATGTGGGTGTTAGTGGAGATGGCATCGTTTTTTCTGCCGCTGCGAATAAGAGCATCGAGTTCCGGGATAGCATCTATATTGCTTCCGATTCCACGGTGGCGTTCAATGCTGATTACACCGATGCTGAGGGTAAGGTGCATAAGCAGCAAGGGGATATTCTTTTCACTGGTGCATACGCGGAACAACACCTCAACGAGTTGTTGACTGCTGCCGGGTCAGAACGCACGGCTACGGCGGAAGAAATCCTCAACTCCCGCACGTCGGAAGTGTGGACCATAACCCATCTCTACGGCGGTCATCTGCGTGTGGAAGATGGGGCCGTTTACCGAGGCTATGGCATCACTGTGCACGAGGGCTCTTCCGCCACGGTACTAGTGAAGGATGCCACTCTGGACCACAGTAGCTATGACCTGACCTTCAACGCCGGTACCACGCTGGAGCTGGCAGGAAGCAACACGATTATCGGCAATCTGCAGATGCTGGCAGGAAGCACGTTTATGCTGCATGCAACAGACATGGAGGAATGCGCTGCTTTAGCAGGCAATCTGAGCATTGCCGGTGGCATGACTTTGGCTTTCGATAATGATGGAACGCACGAGTATGAGAATAAGGTGTTGCTGTATGTGAGCGGTGAATGGAGCGGGTGGGATGCAGAAACGCTCACAGTAACGGGTTCTTCTGCTTATGACCGTGATGATGTCAGTTGGGTAAATAATCTCTTGATTTTAAATTACAATGAAGAGACCTTCAGCCAATATTTCAATGGAATATTCCGTTATGATACGCGGCAAATCTCTACCGGATCACCCTGGCATCATTATCAATCGTTGGATTTTAAAGATATCATAACGTCCGGTTCAGGCGGCGCGATTTATGGGAAAACCATCATGCTGAGCGGGAATGAGAGTGTAACCTTCAGCGAGAACACGGCGAGCAATGGCGGCGCGATTTATGGGGATGATTACAGCACCATCATGTTGAGCGACAATGGTAGCGTGATCTTCAGCGAGAACACGACGAGTTCCTCCTCCTTTGCCTATGGCGGCGGCGGCGCGATTTATGGGGGTGATTACAGCACCATCACGCTGAGTGACAATGGTAGCGTGACCTTCAGCGGGAACACGGCGAGTGGCCCTACATACTACTATGCCAGAGGCGGCGCGATTTATGGGGATTGGAACAGCAGCATCGCGCTGAGTAATAACGGCAGCGTGACCTTCAGCGGGAACACGGCGAGCGATGGCGGCAGCGCGATTTATGCGTATTATTATAGCACCATCACGCTGAGCGGGAATGAGAGTGTAACCTTCAGCGGGAACACGGCGAGCGATGGCGGCGGCGCGATTTATGGGGATGATTGTAGCACCATTATGCTGAGTGACAATGGTAGCGTGACTTTCAGCGGGAACTCGGCGAGAGGTTCCTTGGTTTATGGCGGCGGCGTGATTTATGCTAGCGGCAACCTGAATATCCGAAACAATGATTCCGTTCTCTTTGAGAAGAATGCAGAGGTGCAATCCGGCACCTATCGCTTACGGAGTATCTATGCGGGAGGTAGTGGAGATAGTATCGCTTTTTCTGCCGCAGCGAATAAGAGCATCGAGTTCCGGGATAGCATCTATATTGCTTCCGATTCCACGGTGGCGTTCAATGCGGATTATACGGATGCTGAGGGCGTGGTGCACAAGCAGACGGGCGATATCATCTTCACTGGTGCAACTACGGTGGATGACTTGTATAAGGTGAAGGGTGATGTAGATGGTACAGAAGCGGAAATACTTGCCTCGCGCACCTCGGAAATCAACACCATGACACACCTCTATGGAGGTCGCTTACGCGTGGAGGATGATGCCGTTTACAAAGGTTGGGGTATTACTGCACACGCCGGTTCGGATTCAACGGTTTTGGTGAAGGATGCGGTGCTTAGCCATGCGGACTATGAGCTGCATTTCTACGAAGGAACCAAGTTGGAAGCTCTGGGGACAAGTGAGATTTTTGGTGATGTGATAGTGGAGTCTACCGCAACCTCCGCTTTTTCTGCGCTGACCCGGCTGGAAGGTAGCCTGACCCTGGCATCGGGTTCTACGCTGCTACTGGAAGGAGCATTAACGCTCGATGGCGCACTAGTGCTGGGCACCAGCCTGACCTTGGGCGGCAATATGCTGGAGATGGTGAATCTGCTGCAGGCCGGTCAAAGCCTGACCCTGATGAGCGGCCTTGATTCGCTGGCCGTTCAGACAGGCGAATCGGAATATACCACCATCGCAAGTGGCCAGGAACTACTGGCTGCCGAATATTTCAGTAACCTGGATTCGGGCAAAGAATTGGTTTTTGTGTATAATGGTGAGGCCGGTTCCTTGTCGATGATGCGGGTAATTCCCGAACCTGCAACCACTACGCTGAGCCTACTTGCTCTTACAGCATTGATGTCGCGCCGCCGCAGAAAATAAAATGATTCACGTACTGATTACAGTTAAGGAAAGTAAGCGGTTCCCGGGAAAGAATCGCCTGCTGGCTCCGTTCTCCATTTTATGGCTGATAAACGAAATAGCCTACATGGAGGAAGGGGTGCAGGTGTACACCGTAGGAGAACGCACTCAGCTTCCCCTGCGTTTGCCTGTAGGTTGGCAGCATATCAGCACAGCGCAGGAAAGCCATCAGGCTGATGTTGAATTTGCCGAAAAGGAGATTTCACCCGCTGCGGATGATGTAATGCTACTGGTGCAGGTGACCCAGCCACTGCGTGAACCGGGGCTGATAGATAAGGCTGTCCGCGCTATACGCGAGGGGGCAGATAGTTGTGTTTCTGTTACTGAGCAACGGGAAGATTCCTGGCGAACAGTACAAGGTGCTGGCCATTGGGAGAATAAGATAGAACAGAAGCGGCATGTGGTGGATGGCCAGATATATGCCTGGAAGCCAGGCTATGTGGAAAAAATCTTCTTGCCAACGGCTAATCACGCACTTATTTCTTCTACGCAGCGTTGGGGGTATGTGGACATAGATGAGCGGTCTGACATACCTCCGGGACTTAAGGCTATGGCGGCAGATTTGCTGCTGGAGCCCATGAAACAACCGCCACTGGTCATCAGGAATAAAAAGGTGCTGCTTATCGGCTCCGGCAAGGATATTGTGGGGCGTGGGCTGGGCAGCCGGATTGATGCCGGGGAATGGGATGTAGTGGTGCGGTGTAATCACTTCTATGGAGACGTGGCAGACGTGGGTACCAGAACGGATCTTGCCGTGGTGCGCGAGGCACGCTTTGAGAAGGATTTCTTCAATGAAGCCCCAGTGGCTCCTGCCCGTGTGCTGACCACCAATGATGGAACGAACTTCCCGAAGCAGTTGCTCCAGCAAGCCGCTCAGGAAGTAGGACACCGCGAGGCTTCGATAGGAATTATCGCGGCTCTTTGGTTGCTGCGCAACGGGGCTCGCCTTTCCGCCATGGGTATCGGGCATTTCCCTGATGGAAGCTGGATTAAACAGAAGACCTACCCGGATGGCACTGTAGATACTGCCGGGTTCTGTGACTGGAATAAGGAAAATGCCTGGTGGATGCGCCAGCGAGGGGTGGAGTTGCTATAAAAGCACTTCCCATAGGTGAAAAATTCTTTTCTACTGTCATTCCGTCATTGCGTCACTGCCCCCATACCGGGAAAGAGAAACCCGCCAGACTGCTGAGGTCAGAATGGCGGGTTCTATTTGGATTTATCAGGCTTAGAGGAGAAAGCATCGCACAAGCGATACTGATATGCTAGCAAATTTCAATGATAAGAACGAAACTAATGCGGCTCAGAATTATTTACAACTTCATCCTACTCTAGTCGAATAATTAGAGTACTCCTATGCACATTTTTGCGAGTGGTTAATTTGCTTTAATTGGCAACATGCCTGTAATAATCTCTCGTCTCGGCCGATAGCTATTACCTTGCTTTTCTATCAATTTCATATCCACAAGCTCCTTAAGGTCTCTTTGAAGTGTCCTGTTGGTCTTTTTATGGTAGTGGGTATGGTATACATCTGCTGGGATGCTGTTCATATCAACTGTTTGGAATCCCGGGCGGAAGCCAAGTAAGAGATCACGCATACGCTTACCCTGTTCCTTGCTCTTGTTTTCACGGAACGTCTGGTATACATGGTACTCCCACATGACTTTGTGTTGAAATTCCTGCACGATGTTTATTTGTTCACGTAAACCGTCAACAAGTCCCTGCAATGCATATTGCAGGAAATCGTCGAAGGTTGGATAACGCCCTGTTGAATCTTTGCGACTCAGCTTCTGCAAGTGCAGGTAATATTCAGATCGTGTTTTGTTGTAATGATTACTTAATAAGTGGGCTGCCGGAACCGGAATACCTGCCTTGAGGAGCAAGTATAACTCCACCAGGCGAGCAGTACGTCCATTTCCATCTCCAAATGGATGTATCCAAGCTAAATAGATATGTGCGCATACTGCTTGAATGACCGCCATAGCGGATTTATAGTCATCTAACGGAGCCTTGAAGGTCGCAGAGTTGAGCCAAGAGCAAAGAAAATCCATCAACTTCGGGCAATCATCTGGAGGAGCACCACGATATACGGTACCTACGATGACGGAATGTTTCCTGAATACTCCCGCTTCTACTCCATCCTGCAATTCCAGGTTTCTGAGGACAATCTCGTTCAAGTCACAGATGTATTCTGGGGTGAGCTCGCTCACGTTATCAGAACAGGTGTCATCTACTATTTTGTTACAAGCTGCAAGTACATTTCGAATTTCTTGTTCCTGGTATCGTTTAGAAAGAGGGAGTGGTTCCTGGTTATCAAGGATTTGTTCTACCTCTTGTTCACTCAAAGTATTGCCTTCTATAGCGGTACTTCCTTGTACCCCTCGAATTAGATACATGCGGTTTAACTGATTGTGAACAGTTGGTGATACAGCAGAGTCTGCAAGATGCTTGATTTTTGAGCATACTTCTCCCATCAGATACCAAACCGGACTGAACGTTGTACTGACGGGTGGATTTTCAGGGAATTGTATCCAGGGATGTGTTTCACGGTATTTCATGGCGTGCAGGATTCTGAAAGCTATGCGTAGTGTATACTAATCTAATGCTATTTGCAAGCTATATGTCGCTTTTTTTGCTTTTTTTAGGCAGCTTTTTTTGTCGCCTATGTTCTATTTATTGTTAGTCTGTTAGAAAATTTTGCTTTAGTTTTGTGTCGTTCGTTGTGTCGCAGATTATAAGCTATTAGAGAAGTTGTCCGGGGCTGCTTTCTGGTATTCTCTCATAAGGATGTGATTTGTCAATAGTTGAGTCCGAGACACGTTGAATCATAGGGTGCCGTTTTTCATGACGTATGTAAGTGTACCAGATAAGCAACACCTATCCGCACGGTTACTCTGCTCCCCATAGATAAAAAATTCTTTTCTACTGTCATTCCGTCATTGCGTCACTGAACCCCATACCGGGAAAGAGGAACCCGCCAGACTGCTGAGGTCAGAATGGCGGGAGTTCCAGTTACTTATATAATTGTGCCGGGAAACGTGAGTATCACACAGTCAAAAAGAGGGCGGATACGAGGGGGCTAAAGAGGGCGGATATGCGTGCCCTAAAAGGGGCGTATCTCAAATGTCACACGATGTCCCGATTTGACGCATAAATCGCTGAAAAAGAAAGGGCGGCAGTTTTGCAACTGCCGCCCTTTTGAGCTACCGGCTGTGGGACTCGAACCCACACTCTTTGGGGAACTCGATTTTGAGTCGAGCGCGTCTACCATTCCGCCAAGCCGGCGTGCGGTGATGTGCGATGATTAAAACTCGAAATGGTGGAGGAGTCAAGATAAAATGAGGATTATGCCAAGGAAAATGCGACGAAATGGGAGACGGAGGGGAATCAGAGCGTTTCCCAGGGGTGACCAGCGGCTGTTGAGTAGGCCGGGTGCGCCCAGAGACGGCGCGCCATGAGCCCGGGACTGAGCAGGCCGAGCAGGAAGCGGCGGCGCTGGGCCGGACGGTCAAATTCCGGCATGGGTTTTTCTTCGGTGCAGAACTCGGCGGGGTCGTAGGGTGGCAGCTCGGGCGCAGGGGGCAGGGGGGCAGTGAGCCCAAGACAGGCGGTGCAGTGGCCGCATGCAGGGCGGGGGGATTCCATGAAGTATTGTTCCATTGCGGAGTTGAGACAGGTGGGAGCCAGAAGCATATCGATGATGCGTTGTTGGCGTGCTAAATCTGCTTGCCGGCGATGAGTGAAGGTGGAGCTGAGTTTATCGGCAATGGCGCGGGGCTCCGGTGTGGCATTGCCTGCGGTGTTGCGCAGGCAAAGGGCTTGTTGCCGCAGGTTGAGTTTCCATTCGCCGGCGGCTTCGCATTCGTAGAGATATTCCATGGCCTCAGCGAAGCTGCAATTCCATGCCAGCGCGGCGTCCTCCACTTCGCCCTCGCGGTGCGAATCAAGCCAGCGGAGCCGGGCTGTTTCTTCCGGGGGGCGTCCATCGGTGATGGTGGAAAGGGGGAAGAGCGGTTTGGCCTTATAATATTTGCTGCCTTTGCTTTCAATGATGATGCTGTCTTGCAGAAGCATGAGGGCTCGGGTGGGTACATCATCCGGCACGTCACAGGAGGTGCCCAGTTCCCAGAGCGAGACGACTCGTTGCGTGGCCGGTATGAGCCAGCGTACGCAGCGCAGCACTCCCTCGGAATCGGGCTCTGCAGCAAGAATCCGGTTGCTGGCTTCCACCAGGTCCGGTGCATGGAGCAGGATGAGACTGGTGCAGGGGGCTCCATCTCTGCCGGCGCGGCCGGATTCCTGCAGATAGGATTCGGGCGAGGAAGGGGTGCTCCAATGCACCACGGAGCGGACGTCCGGCTTGTCGATGCCCATGCCGAAGGCAATGGTGGCTACCAGGACGGAGATATCGTTTCGCAGGAAGGAATCCTGGAGTTGTTCTCGCAGGTCTGCAGGGAGCCCGGCATGGTAGTGCGCTGCGGTGTATCCTGTGCGGGAGAGTTCTCCGGCCAGCCATTCGGTTTCTTTGCGGGTGCGGCAGTAGATGATGGCGGGCAGATTCTGCTGATTTTCCAGGAAATTGAGCAGGGCTGGCATGCGTTCCTGCACAGGGCGGCAGATGCGTGTGATGTTGGCTCGGTAGGGCGATAGGATGATTCGGTTTCCTGCGGAAATGTTGAATGCTTGTCCCAGGTCCTCTTGCACACGCGGTGTTGCTGTGGCAGTGAGTGCCATGGTGGCGTGAGGCCGGAGCTCGTGCTGCAGGGCAGGGAGTTTCAGATAATCCGGGCGGAAACTATGCCCCCATTCGGATACACAGTGGGCTTCGTCCACCACGAGTAGTGAAATCTGTATGCCGGCGAGTGTCTGGCGTAATTCCCTGTTTTCCAGAGATTCTGGTGCGATAAAGATGATGCGGAGCTGGCCGGAGAGCGCATTGTTCAGCACGGAGGTACGTTCCTCCGGTTCCAGACTGGAATCGAAGCGGGCCGCGGAGATGCCTATGGCTCGCAGACTTTCGCATTGGTCGCGCATGAGGGCGATGAGTGGGGATATGACCAGACTAGTGCCTCCCAGAAGCTCTGCCGCAGCCTGGTAGCACAGGCTTTTGCCATGACCGGTGGGTAACACGCCCAGCGCATTCTGCCCGGCAAGTACAAGCTGGATGATGCGTTTCTGCCCTGCTCGTAATGCGGGTTTGCGGAATTGTTTCAGAATGTGTTCTTCTGCCTCGGGGGTGAACTCCATGTGTGTATTCTATCACTGCTTTGCAGGTGGTATAAAGGTTAAAGTCTGCCATTTCCATGTACCGCCTGAGTTTACCCGTTTTCCCCGATGTCTGCCTTGGTTTGCATGCTTGGTAGAGCTCGTTCTGTGAATTCTGGTGCGCCCTATATACCGGCGGTGCCACCCCGGGGATGGAGCGTGCCCCCCAATCAGAAAATGGGATTTTTTCTCTCTTTTTCGCCATTGAATGTCAAATAACATGAAAATACTGCCAAAAAGGTAGGAAAAAATGCGTATGGAAGTGATTTTTTGATTGCCAACGGGACATAAAAAGGCTAATCTTCTGTCAACGAAAGAACATAGAAAGGAATCAGAACAATGAAGACTCCGAACAAATGGATATTTGCAGTGTTGGGTGCTGGTGTCATTCTGGGCGAGACTGTACAGGCGCAGGATGTGAACTGGGCGGACCGGGAGGGGGAAACGCTGCTGATGAAGGCTGCCGATAGAGGCCAGGTGAACGAAGTGAAACGTTTGCTTGCAGCCGGGGCACAGGTGAACACCAAGGATGATGACGGTGAGTCTGCGCTGATGAAAGCTGCTGATGATGGCAACGCTGCTGTGGTGAAGGAATTGCTGGCAGCAGGAGCTTATGTAAATGATGCCAATGATGATGGAGAAACGCCGCTGATGTTTGCCGCAGATAAGGGGAATCCTGCCACTGTGAAACTTTTGCTGGAGGCCGGAGCCGCGGTCAATGTCATAGACGATGATGGAGAAACGCCGCTGATGAAGGCCGCAGATGACGGCAACGTGGAGGTTATTCGTCTGCTCCTTTCTGCAGGTGCAGATGTGAACGTTCGCGACAGCGAGGGAGAAAGTGCTTTGGATAAGGCTCTGGATGAAGGCCGGATGCGTGCTGCGCAGGAATTGCGGGCGGCCGGGGCCCATTAAATTGTACGCATAACACCAACGCAACTCACCGCTGCCTGGAATTTTGTTCCGGGCGGCGGTTTTTGCGTGCAGAAATTCCGCGAAAGAATGGGGAAAATAACTGTTTTGTCTTTACAAGATGGCATGGTGGGCGTATAAAAAAGCCGCTATGCACGCGCCAAGCATTGTTAGTTCTCTTAAGACGTATAATCGCAAGACCTTTTTCGCTGATCTGGGAGCGGGGTTGACCGTGGGTGTGGTTGCACTGCCGCTGGCTATGGCCTTTGCCATTGCATGCGGTAGCAGCTCAATTACTCCCAGCACAGGCTTGATTACAGCTGTGGTGGCGGGGTTCCTTATTTCCCTGCTGGGTGGTAGTAAGTACCAGATTGGTGGCCCGACAGGGGCTTTTGTTGTGTTGATTTCCGGAGTGGTGGGTAGTTTCGGCTTCCAGGGACTGGTGCTTTGCACCTTGCTTGCCGGTTTGTTCCTGGTTCTGTTCGGTGTATGCCGCATGGGTTCACTGATTAAGTTTATTCCGTACCCTGTGACAACGGGTTTCACCAGTGGTATCGCGGTGACGATTTTCTGCACTCAGGTGAAGGATTTGTTTGGTCTGCAGATAGAGAGTGCGGTGCCAGCTGAATTTATTGCAAAGTGGCAGTGCTATTTTGCTCATTTCCATACGGTAAATTACTGGGCACTGGGGCTTTCCGTGCTGACCGTGGTGGTGATTCTGCTTACAAAACGTCTGTTTCCCCGTGCTCCGTTCATGCTGGTGGGCATGCTGGTAAGCACGCTGGTGTGCCAGTTATTCCAGCTGCCGGTGGAGACCATAGGCTCCCGCTTTGGTGAACTGCCCCAGGGACTGCCGATGCCGAGTCTTCCTGAAGTGGATTGGCATAAGCTGCCGCAGCTGGTGCAGCCTGCTTTTGTGATTGCTCTGCTGGCAGCCATTGAATCCTTGCTGAGTGCGAGTGTGGCAGACGGTATGACCGGCTCCCGCCACCATCCGAATACGGAACTGATTGGGCAGGGCGTGGGTAACATAGCTTCTGCTCTTTTCGGTGGTATTCCCGCCACGGGCGCTATTGCCCGCACGGCTACGAATATCCGCGCCGGTGGCAAGTCTCCGGTTTCCGGTATTATTCATGCGGTTACCCTGCTGCTGATTCTGATGCTGGCCGGGCAGTATGCTGCCATGGTGCCGCTGGCGGCGCTGGCGGGTATTCTGGTGATTGTGTGCTGGAATATGGCTGAGGTGTCTACCTTTACCCACTTGCTGAAGGGACCGCGACAGGATGCGGTGGTGCTTTGCCTTACCTTCATTCTGACCGTGCTGATTGACCTGGTCGTGGCTGTGGAAGTGGGCGTGGTGCTGGCGGCTCTTCTTTTCATTGGCCGTATGGCTCAGATTAGCAATGTGGAATCCATTTCCCGCGAATTGGAGGGTGAGGATCCCGAGGAGCAGCCCGGCCGTTCCCGTTACCTCCGCCATGTGCCGGACAATGTGGAAATCTTCGATGTGCAGGGACCGTTCTTCTTTGGTGCTGTGGAGCAGTTCAAGGACCGCGTCTTCCGTAATCTTGGGCGCGATGTGGATTATGTGTTGCTGCGTATGCGTCTGGTGCCGGCGCTGGATGCTTCCGGTCTGCATGCGTTGGAAGACTTCCTGGCATACTGCCAGCGGCGGAATGTCACCTTGCTGCTGTGCGGTGTGCAGAACCAGCCCTGGAAGGTGATTCGCCGGGATTCGCCTTTCATGCGTGAACTACATGCCGAGAATATCTGTGATAATATTGACGCTGCGCTGGAGCGTATTCAGCAGCTGCAGCAGGAAAAAGACAGTACCCGGGCTCAGAACGTCTCTTCGGAGGCCTGAGTTATTTCGTTTTATTGCAAAACGAACCGGAGACCCCAGCACGGGGCCTCCGGTTTTTCTATCCCCGGAAATCTTTGCGCGGTATGCAGAACTGCGCTATTTACCAATTAAAATCTTGATTTACAAGAAAAAACTGGTATATTAGCTCGGACTTATTGCTATATTCAACTCTTCCTTATCATGGATTTTCTAACATCTGTCATTGATTGGGCTAACGGCATTCTCTGGACCTATGTGCTGGTTGCAATGCTGATTGGCTGTGCCGTGTGGTTCACCATCCGCTGCAAATTTGTGCAGCTGACGATGCTGCGCGATATTCCCGTGATGTTCCGCAACTGCACCCATGAGGAAAAGGAAAGCGGCGTGGAGTCTATCTCATCGTTCCAGGCTTTTGCTATTTCCATTGCCAGCCGTGTGGGTACTGGCAACCTGGCCGGTGTGGCCGTGGCAATTGCGCTGGGCGGACCGGGTGCCGTATTCTGGATGTGGCTCATAGCTTTTCTGGGCGCCAGCAGTGCCTTTGTGGAATCCACCCTGGCTCAGCTCTACAAGGTGCGCGGTGAATCTTCATTCATTGGTGGTCCTGCCTATTACATGAGCCTTGGCCTCAAGAAACCGTGGATGGGTGTTGTGTTCTCCATTCTGCTTATCTTCACCTTTGGCTTTGCGTTCAACTCTGTGCAGAGTAACACCATCTGCCAGGCGTTTGAGGAGGCTTTTGCCATTCCGCCCTCATACATGGGTACGGTGTTGACGATGCTGACGGCAGTTATCATTTTTGGTGGCATTCAGAGCATTGCCCGCGTGAGCAGCATCATTGTTCCCTTCATGGCTCTGGGCTACATTGCTCTGGCTCTGGTGGTGATTGCCATGAACATTACGGAGGTTCCGAATGTGCTTTCGCTGATTTTCTCCCACGCTTTCGGCTGGGAACAAGGCTTTGCCGGTGGTATTGGCGCTGCTATTCAGCAGGGTATCCGCCGCGGTCTGTATAGCAATGAGGCCGGTATGGGCTCTGCCCCTAATGTGGCTGCAACGGCTGATGTGTCACACCCTGTAAAACAGGGTAAGGTACAGGCCATCAGTGTGTTCAGTGATACGCTTGTTATCTGTTCTTGCACGGCTTTCATCATTCTGGTGGGCGGTGTGCCAGCTGGAAGCGATGCAAGCGGTATCAAACTTACCCAGGCTGCGCTTTGCCAGCACATAGGCCCCTGGGGCAATATCGCCGTGGCCGTGGCAATCTTTTTCTTCGCTTTCAGCAGTGTGCTGGGTAATTACTATTACGGTGAGGCCAATGTGCAGTATCTGAGCAAGAAACCCTGGGTCCTCATGGTGTACCGTCTGCTGGTGGTGGCCATGGTGCTCTTCGGTTCTGTGGCTAGTCTCAGCTTTGTATGGAATCTGGCAGACGTGTTTATGGGCCTGATGACGATTTGCAACCTGATTGCCATTGTTCTGTTGGGCAAGTATGCCTTCCGTCTGTTGGAAGATTACCGAGCCCAGAAACGCCGCGGCGTGACGGATCCTGTCTTTACCAAGGAGTCCATGCCGGATATTGCAGATGACCTGCAGTGCTGGTAAGGTCCCTGTTCATTCATGTATGCACCCGGTTTCTGCGGAAACCGGGTGCTTTCAATTATGTGAAGACGGTGACTTTACAGAGTTCTGTGTAAAGGTATTGACTATGGGGGCTTTTTATGTTAGGTTTGGGCGTAATTTTTCAGAGCACGAAATGAGACACGTTGTAAAGAAAATCCTTATTCTGCTGATTGCAGTGGTGGCTGTCCTGACTATGCAGAGTTTTGGTTCAACAGAAGCCCCGGCTGTTCAGGAGACAGTGAAAGCAGTGGCCAAAGCTCCCCTTTGTGGTACAATCTGGTCGTTGGCTCCCGCGTTGTTTGCTATTGTGCTGGCGCTTATTTTCAAGGAAGTATATTCAGCACTATTTGCCGGTGTGGTGCTGGGTGCCTGCTTTGTGACCCAGTTTGCCCCATTGGAAACAGTGGATTTTGTGGTGAATAAGGGACTTATCACCGCGTTGAAAGATACCAGCGGCGTTTTCATCTTCCTGGTGATTCTGGGTGCATTCGTCTGCATGATTAATAAGACCGGTGCTGCTATGGCGTTCGGTGAGTGGGCCCAGACCCACATCAAGAGCCGCATCGGCAGCCAGCTGGCTACGTTTGTGCTGGGCATCCTTATTTTCATTGATGACTACTTCAACTGCCTGGCTGTAGGCAGCGTAATGCGCCCGGTGACGGATGCCAAGCGTGTTTCCCGCGCCAAACTGGCCTATATCATCGACTCCACCGCTGCCCCGGTTTGCATGATTGCCCCCATTTCCAGTTGGGCTGCTGCTGTTTCCCAGTATTCCGAGGGCACGGGTTACAATGGGTTGGAGCTTTTCATTCAGGCTATTCCTTATAACTTCTATTCGCTGCTTGCTCTTTGCTTCGTGGTCATGATTATCCTGAGCCGCTTCGATTTCGGCCCCATGGCACGTTATGAGCGCAATGCCATCAAACGGGGTGATTTGCACACCGTCTGCGCGGAGCTGACTGCGGAGGAGAGCCCGGAAATGAGCAGACGGAAGGGAAAACTGGCCGACCTGATTGTGCCGGTGTTGTTGCTCATCAGCATTGAAACCTTTGCTCTGGTGTACGTAGGCGGTATTCTGGAGGGCAAATCCTTTAGCCAGGCTATCAGTGATACGGATGCCACTGTGGCTCTGCCCTGGGGAGCTCTGATTGCCATGGTGCTGGTGATTGCCTTCTATCTCGTGCGCCGTACGGTGAGTTTCCGCGCTGCCATGCGTTGCATCCCCGAGGGCTTCTGCGCCATGGTGCCGGCTATTCTCATCCTGACCTTGGCTACTGCGCTCAAGAATGTGACCACCGCGCTGGAGGCCAGGGAATTCATTGCCTTCCACATGCAGAACTCTGCTGCGGGGCTGGTGAATTTCCTGCCGGCAGTCATCTTTGTGGTGGCGGGTGTGCTGGCTTTCTCAACCGGTACCTCCTGGGCCACCTTCGGTATTCTCATCCCCATCGTGGTGAGCACCTTCGACCCGACCAGCCCGCTGATGTTCATCGGCATGTCCGCCTGTCTGGCCGGTGCGGTGGCGGGTGACCATTGCTCCCCCATTTCCGATACCACCATCATGTCCAGCGCCGGCGCGCAGTGCGACCACCTGAGCCACGTGTCCACGCAGCTTCCTTACGTGCTGACCGTCTGCGCTGTTTCCTTTGTGGCTTTCCTGCTGGCCGGCTTTGTGCAGAACTGGTTCATCGTATTCCCGCTGGCCCTGGTATCACTTTATGTGGTGCTGGTTGTGCTCAGGAAACGACATGCCGCCAGGTATACGGCAGAGGATTAATTCCGCATTTTCCATAAACAGACCGCCCTGCCTGTTGCGCTGACAGGCAGGGCGGTCTGTTCTGTGGAGGATGAACTTACAAATCAATGCAGAGAGCCAGAACAATGGTGAATACCAGCACGATGCCACCGTAAATCAAGGCGGCGAACAGAGCAGACAAGCGCCCGGTTTTCAGGATGCGGCGTCCGCAGTAGTAGGTGAGCAGCAGAGCCGCTGCCAGGTCGACCGGAAGGTTTTGCTCCAGCATGTTGGTTGCCGTGGTGACGAGAGACGCTATCAGGGTAACGACCCCGGCTGCTTTCAGAAGCGAGCTCTGCGCGCAATACTTACGGGCTGCAAGCAGGTAGGAGACGTAAACGATGCTGAAGTGGACGAGCAACCCGACGATGCACCCGATAATGAGGGCAAGGAGGTACACGGTCAGATATAGATTTCCGGTTGTTTCGGCTCACTGGCCACGGCGTTGAGTCTGGCGGTAAAGGCTTCTACCATGGGCGGGGGAAGGATGCGTGCCTTGCGCGGGCAGATGGCCACACAGCGCATGCAGAGGATGCATTTGGCGGCATCGGTGCTGCGCGGGTTGCTCAGCGGGATGGCACCCACCGGGCATTTGTGTGCGCACATGCCGCAGCCGCCGCAGGCATCCGTCACCAGCGGGGTGGCGGGCATCTGGGGCAGGGGACGGTATTCGGCATTGCCGGGTACGTCTACTGTGGAGAGCTCACCATTCAGCCTGGCTTCGACCGCTGCGCCAAACTCTACGGCCCTCGCTAAGTCGTCGGCATGAGGCCTGTCGGCAGCAATACTGCGGATGATGCTGTGTTCGGCAATGAAAGCTGCGGCGGCAATGACCTGGTGTCCAGCCTCGGTGAGCACGTTTTTGAGCTCCAGCAGGGCATCTTCGTATGCCCGGTTGCCGTAGACAACCACGGCAATGGCCGGGTTGCCGTTGCCCTGCAGCGCCAGCAGTCGCTGTGCTGCAATGGCGGGTATGCGTCCCCCATATACCGGCACCACAGCCAGCAGAGGAGCCCCAGCGGGTATTTCCTGCGGCTCTACAGGGCTGCAGAGGTCGATTCGTGTTCCCATACGAGCCCCCACAATAGCGGCGGCAATTTTAGATGTTCCCCCGGTGGGGCTGAAAACGGCAGTAGTCCAGTTGTTCATACTGGCAATCAGTGTATCACTCCCTGCGTGTTAAATCAAATAGAAAAACCAGATAAATCCGGCAGCCAGATTTCCACCCAGAAGGGAACGGGGGAATCATAGGGGGTGCTGATGATTATCTGCTGCACGTAGAACAGGTAGCAGAGGAATATGGCGGCGCCTATGCCGCAGATGAGGGTGGCTGCAGACCATTTCACCGGGTGTTTTCTGCTGTAGAACAGGAGGGGAAGAGCTGCCGCTAGAGGGGTGATATACTGCGCCGCAAAGAAAGCGTGCATGGGAAGCGGGCTGCTGAGTGCCTGCAGAATGAATGGAGCATACATCAGCAGGCTCAGTATAAGCAGAATGTTACACAGGAGAAGTCGCTTTCCCAGCTGCTGCCGGCGCACACGCCAGGCGCAGCAAATGCAGAGAAATAGTCCGATGAGGTAGTATGCCATGCCTGCCAGAGTAGCAGGTTTCTCCGTTGGAGTAAAGTAAATTCCAAGGCTGACATGCGTGCGGCGGGGAACGTCGCAACCATGCAGACTGTTGGCGATAGTTACTTATAGGTCTGTGTCATCAGGGCACGGAAAGCATCGCTTGTGTGCATGAGGCTGGTGAAGGTGAGTCCCACCAGAAGGGCCAGCCCGATAAAGATGAGGCAGGAGACCCAGGCCAGCCTGTTGCTCTGATGCAGCATTTTGCGTCCCATGAAATGCACCAGCGCCGCCGCGACCAGGAAGGAGAGGGAGCGGGGTAAATCAACAAATCCGAGCAGGGTTCCGGCCATCATGCTGTAGGCAGTCACCACGAAGGAGGCATGAAGCATCTGCTTCTGTGTTGCATATCGGTGCGATACGGGAAGGTAGGAGAGGTAGATGGTCAGAAACTCCCCGCCGATGGCAGCTGTTAAAACGATGAAGAAAATCAGAATGTTCATGGAGACCAGTGGGTGTGGAACGAATCTAGCATGAACCTCTTGTAAAATCAAATAGAAACGCCCGCTTTTCCGGAGAAAAGCGGGCGTTGCGGGAAACGGAATCAGGAAGATTACTTGAGAATCATCTTGAAGTCCACCACCACGGCGCGGTCAGCGGTCACGAGAACCGGGTTGCCGTCGATAGCGGTGATTTCGGGAATCTCGAGCACGAGCTTCTGCACCTTGGCCAGTGTGTCGGCCAGCGGACCCACAGCCTTGGGAGCCTCGCCACGCACACCGTTCAGGATGGTGCCGACCTTAGTCTCCTTGATCATGTCGGAGAAGTCATCGGTGGGCAGGATGCGCATGGTGGTGTCGCGCATCACCTCGGTGTACACACCGCCGGTACCGAACACCATGACGCGGCCGAAGTTCTTGTCGGTGTTCACGCCGATGATGGTTTCGGTGGCCTTGGTAATCATCTCCTGGATGAGCACGGAAGCGCCCTTGAGCTGGAACTTGGTGATGGAGCCCCACAGGCCTTCCCAAGCCTCGTTGAAGGAAGCCTCATCGTTGATGTTGAGGTAGATGCCCTTCATTTCGGTCTTGTGCAGAGCATCGGGGGCGGAGAGCTTGAGCACCACAGCGTTCGGGAAGATAGTCTTGCAGAAGGCAAGGGCTTCTTCCTTATCGGTGAAGTTGCCGCACTTCGGGTAATCGATGCCGTAGTGGTCCATGAGCATGTTCACGGTCTCCTGGGGCAGGGAGGCGAGGCCGGCTTCCTTGGCGGAGGTCACGGCAGCCTTGATTTCGGCGGGAACTTCGCCGGTCTCGCAGGTGGCGAGCTTCTTGCCGCGGAA
>DEPT01000061.1 GCA_002358905.1 Akkermansiaceae bacterium UBA3385 | reverse complement strand
GGCCAGACCAACTGGCGCAGCGGTGTGACGGCAGACTGGAGCGCAGCCTACGGCCGCAGCGAATCCGAGTCTATGGGCAGCGATTGGAGCCAGAAGCACTTGCAGCTGGATGGCCGCGTGAGCTACAACCACGAGCTGAACGCCAACACCCTGCTGAGTCCCTTTGCCGGCATGCAGTACTACGCCAGTGATTCCGCCGGCATAGGCACCACAGATACCGGTTCGCTGCAGAACCTGCGTGCCGAAATCGGCGTGGCCGCCAGCCGCCGCGTGGGTAAGTTCGGTGTATACGGTGAAATCGCCCTGCACCAGGACATTGCCCGCAACAACCCGAGCGTGAGCATGGAAGGCGTGCGCTACACCGGCATGAACCCCGGTCGCACAGGTCTGAACTTCACCGTGGGCGCCAGCTATGAGCTTTCCGACAAGTGGAGCGTGAACGCGAGCTACACGGGTGAGTTTGTAGAGAACGCCAATGCACATAGTGCAAACGTGGGCGCTACGTACAAGTTCTGATAGTAACTGACTCGATAAACACGAATCCGTCACAGGCCGTATACCGGACATGGTATACGGCCTGTATCTGTAACAGTTATATTAACATGATGTTATAGCATGAAACACCTTGACAATTGTCATGCCTTTGGTATGATGCCGCCGAGATGAAGAAGACACTGGCATTGTTACTGGCATTAGCACCTTCGGTATGGGCAGACGGTTGGTTTACCACCTGGGTGGATGAGACCTCAGATTTCGCCTGGTCAATGTATAGTGATTGGAATCACAAGTTGCCTGAAAGTGGGCTTTTTCCCAGCTATTTTTCTTTGGAAGGTGTTTCCAGTATGAGCGAACGTCATGGTGATTCCTCGTTGAGCTGGCAGAAGGTTGGTCTGAGTATTCCCTTGGCTGACCCTCGTCGTTCCGGCGGCAAGGATTGGAATTTCAATGCATCGTTCAATGCAGAGGTGACATTCATGGATACCTGTGGGGCTTTTGATTTGCGCCGTAATGAATTGTATACCCTTTCGTTGCCGCTTTCTGTGATAGTACCAGAAGAAGACGGTGATTTTCTGATTTTTGCCGTGGCTCCTTCTGCTGCATCAGATTTTGTGCACCGGGCACACAGTTTTCATGTGAATATGCTTTTATCATACAGCGTGAAGTATAGTGAGACATTGACGTACTCGGTTGGTCTGGGGCATTCCCCGGATGCAACAGTGATGGGCGTTATGCCGGTGTTCTCCTTTGACTGGAAAGTGACACCGGAATGGAATGTTAAACTGAATGCTTTGCGTTTCAGTGTAATGCGCGATATGGGGGATGGACTGAGCGTAGGTGTGTTTGCTAATGGAGCCGGCGGTTCCTGGGCAGTGAATACGGAACAGGGGACTCGCATGTTGCGCGTGCGTTCGCTGGTGGCAGGGTTCACGGCTGAGTATGATTTCTCCAAACCAGGCGAAACCAAGCGCATTGTCACGATGTCCGTTGGTAGTACGTTGATGACATCTGCCGATGTATGCTGGTACAATTCAGACCTTGACCGGGTGGAGGGACATCATTATCACCCAGGACTTTATGTGTCCAGCTCTGTTGATTTTCGCTTCTGAAGCAGTCAATCAGGGCTTTGTCTGGTGAATCGGAGTTTAGACGTGTCGAAGCCACGACGCTCTGCTTCCTGTATCAACTTATCAATGGTTGCTTGCCGTGGGGTTCGTTCCCGAGTGAGGAGCCAGAGATAGGCTTCATCTCGGCCGGATACAAGCGCGGCAGTGTAGTCAGGATCGACATACAGTATGTGATAGGGAGCGCGAAACCAGCGGTATGGCCAGACAAAAGACACACCTAGAATGCCGTCTGAGAGGGGAACGGCTTTACCTTTGGACTGTCGGAGTTCGTTTTCCTGGTTCACCCCTCTGTTGAGAACAAGGAGAGTGTTATCCGGGCTCAGGGTGTAGTCCGTGTATACGGAGTCCATGTCACGCTCAAACCAGTTTTCAAAACGTGCTTGTTCGTACCATCTGCCTTGATAACGCAATAATTCAATATCTTTCTGCGGACTGGTATCAGCAGCATAACATAAGGAAAATAAGCAGAGAAAGGAACTCAGGGATTTCATACTAAAATTAGAAGTTTTTTTATTTATTGTATTTAGAAACAGTTGGTTAAATTGGTTTTATTGTGCTATTCTCCGGTGATAAGCTGCGTTTTGCTTATAGAACAGGGCTGGGAATCAAGAACTTCTGCGCACAGTCATCTGAAGTTTCTATATTTTACGCCGAATCGAAAATCCATGCGGTGCATGCGGATAAGACACACCGAACGTGTATTTGAACTTGCACAAGGGGGGTAAAGCGTGGTATCCTGTAGCAGACATGAGAAAATCGCTAGTGTTATCCCTTTGCGCGACATCGGCTCTGCTGCTGTCTATGTGTGAATCTTTTGATGGGCCGCCAGCCATCGGCCAGGTTAAGGCTGTGGATCCCGAAGCTGATGCTTTGATGGTTGAGGCCAAGGCTTACCAGAAAGAGGGGCGGATGTCCAAGTCTCGTTCTCCCTTGAAGGATATTGTGCGTTACCATGCGCTTGCGCCTAATGCGCCGGAGGCCCGGTATATGCTTGGACAAGCATACGAGGCAACACGCGACTATCGTGACGCGTTCAAGGAATATGCCAAACTCATTGCCCGATATCCGCAGAGTGATTTGTATGCCGATGCATTGAATCGTCAGCTGGTTATGGCTATGGATGCAGCCAGTGGTAAGTTAACGGTTCCTGTGCTTTGGGGAGCCTGGGAGACCACGATGGAATCGAGTGTGGTCGTGTCATGGCTGCGCGAGATTGTGGAGAAAGCGCCATATCATGATATGGCGGCAACTGCGTCTTCCATTCTGTCCAAGTATCTTGTGGACCAGGACAGACCAGAGGAAGCCCGGCGTGAATATGCATTGCTGGTGGAGAAGTATCCGGATAGCCGCTACGCGCCGGATGCTCAGTTGATGGTAGCACAACTCTGGGCCAGCAGCCATACCCGAGGCGACAACAACCTGGTGAATCTGAGCAATGCCCGCGAGGCCTACGAAGAATTTACGCTGCGTTTCCCGAAGCACCCCGAGGCAAAGAAGGCCTTGAGCGAAGCTTCTAACATGGACCGCCTGATGGTGAATCAGCAGCTTGAGGTGGGGCGCTACTATCTGGAGCGTTCCCGCGAGTATACTTCTGCTATATTCTGCTTTGAGGATGTAATCCGACAGAAGAACATTAATCCTGAAGCTGCCAAGGAGGCAGAAGTGCTTCTTGGAAAAGCAAAGGATGCATTGGCTAAACTTAATGCAAAATCCTGATGATGAAGTCGAAACATTTGGCGTTGTTGGGGGCTCTGGCGTGCGCGCTCAGTTCATGCTGTTACCACCTCGGTGGGCTTAAGCCTGGCAATATGAAGAACATGAATACGTTTTGCGTTGAAATGTTTGAGAATAACACCGTGCAACCGAATGTTGGTATGCTGATGACTACGGCAATAACCAATACATTGCAGAGTGATGGTACATATCGTCTGGCCACCCGCGATAAGGCAGATTTTATTCTGAAAGGAACTGTAACGGAGATACATCGTGATTCTCTGCGCACAAACCCGGATGATACGTATGTGAGTAGCGAAATAGGCTTGCGTGTACATGTGTTCTACCAGATTATTGATAACAAAACAGGTAAGACTCTGATGGAAAACGAAACGAATGCTCAAGGCAGCTATTTTAACCAGGGCGTGAATACTGTTTCTGCCATGGATACGGCGTTGTCGTATGCGACTCGTCTTCTGGCAGAGAATATTACACTGAATCTGACGTCCTCATGATTGAGTATCCGGTCAGTTTTGTAGGCCTGCCTATCGGTAACCGGGAAGATATTACCCGTCGTGCTTTGGCTGTGCTCGAATCTGTCGATTGCATCTGCTGTGAAGATACCCGTAACACGGGACAACTGCTGAGTTTTTATGGGATTCGCAAGCCGCTTATCAGCTTGCATGAACATAATGAAGTACAGCGAGCTCCAGAGGTGGCAAGCCGTGCGCAGTCCGGAGAAACCTTTGCCGTAGTGACTGATGCGGGTATGCCTGGCGTGAGCGATCCTGGTTATCGTCTGATTCAGGAGTTGAAAAGCCAGGGAGTGGCTTTTACCGTTTTACCTGGTCCTTCCGCGGTTGTTACTGCGCTTGTTGGTTCAGGCTTGCCTAGTGATGCTTTTTTCTTTGGGGGATTTCTGCCGGTCAAGTCGGGGCGCAAGACAGCGCAGCTGCAGGCGGCGGTGGAGGCTAGTCACACCAGTATTTTTTACGAATCTCCGTTCCGTATCGTTAAAACAATACAGGCGCTGGTGGAAATAGATCCGGAGGTGCCTATTTGTGTTGCGAGAGAGTTGACCAAGGTGTTTGAAACATACCATCGGGGGTCTGCATCGTCTGTTCTGGAGGAGTTCAAGGCTAAACCGCCGAAGGGAGAGATGGTGCTTCTCATCGGTGGACAAAATGCTCCCAGAGCTTAAAAAGAAAAGGGCCGCGCTGAATAATCAGTGCGGCCTTTTTCTTTGGAAAATTCTGATTCCTCCTTTAGTGGGGAACAGGGATGGTCTGCTCACGGTCAGGGCCTACGCCTACGGAGCCTACAGGGCATCCGACTACTTCGCCGAAGCGCTTGACGTATGCCTTGCAGTTTTCCGGCAGTTCAGCCCATGTGGTGCACTTGGAAATGTCCTGCTTCCAGCCGGGCAGCGTCTCGTAAATCGGTTCGCACTTATCCCAGTCCTCAATGCGGGCAGGGGGGTATTCCAGAATCTCATCACCCATCTTGTAGGCGGTGCAGATCTTGATGGTTTCACGGTCATCCAGCCCATCGAGATTGGTCATGGCCATTTCATCGAACCCGTTGAACATAGCTGAGAAACGGAGAACAACACCATCTGTCCAGCCGCAGCGACGCGGGCGACCAGTGGTGGCGCCGAATTCACGGCCGAGACCGTGCAGGTAATCGGCTATCTCATCATCCTCTGTGACAAAGGGACCTGCGCCCACGCGGGTTGTGTATGCTTTGCATACGCCGATGATTTTGTCAATCTTGGTGGGAGCTACGCCGGAACCAGTGCAGCATCCGCCTGCGCTGGTGTTAGAGCTGGTTACGAAAGGATAGGTGCCGAAGTCGATGTCGAGCATGGCGCCTTGGGCACCTTCGAACAGTACGGTCTTACCGGCCTTGATTGCCTTGTTGACAACAGGAATCGTGTTGGTGATGTGCGGACGAAGAACGTCTGCCGCAGCCATCACGGCTTTAAGTGTTACTTCAGGATCGGCCTTGGGCCAGCCCAGGCGGGCAAGCTCATCGTTGGCTGTCTTGATGCGGGCCTCAAGTACGCTCTGCAGACGCTCTGCATCTGCGAGGTCAATCATGCGGATGCCGATGCGGCGTGCCTTGTCAGCATAGGTCGGGCCGATGCCCTGCTTGGTGGTGCCAATCTTCTGGTCGCCGAGGGCTTCTTCCTGAGCGGCATCAATTTCCTTGTGAATGGGCAGAACAACGTGTGCACGGTCAGAAATGAGCAACTTCTCCGGGGTGATGGTTACACCCTTTTCGAGAAGGTAATTGATTTCCTCAACCAGTGCGGTCGGGTTGATGACAACGCCGTTGCCGATGATATTCACCTTATTGTCCCAGAGAATGCCGGAAGGCACCAGGTGCAGAATATACTTCTTGCCGTTTGCGATAACGGTGTGACCGGCGTTGCTGCCACCCTGGCTGCGAACTACAATATCTGCAGTTTCCGTCAGGAAGTCAATCACCTTACCCTTGCCTTCATCTCCCCACTGGGAGCCAATGACTAATGTATTCATGTCGGAAAGTGTTACTTGTTTGCTTGAATCATACTGAGGAAAGTACCGAATGTGCAGCCATTTACTGCCTCCGGCGTATACTCCAGACCTGCGGCTTTCTTTTCCTCGCAGATGAAACCAGCCACGGTATCATCATTCAGGTTAAGGTGAGTCACCGTAACAGATGCGGGCAGACTGTCTGCCGCCACGATATAATTCTGATTGGGGGAGGTGATTTCCACCTTGCCTGTTGAAAGGTTTTTGGATGGCTGATTTGCACCACGGTGACCGAACTTGAGACGTTCTACAGTGCCGCCAAGAGCAAGGCCAAGGACCTCCATGCCAAGGCCAAGACCAAAGATGGGCAGCTGGCCAAGCAGGGTCTTTACTGTTTCAATGACAGATGCAAGAGCTGCAGGGTCGCCGGGGCCACTGGAAAGGAATACACCGGCAGGCTTGAGTGCGAGGATATCTCCCGCTGAGCTGGTGGCCGGTACTACTGTGACCTCGCAGCCGTCCTGGCGAAGGGCACGAAGCGTGCTGGTTTTGATACCAAGGTCGATGGCAACAATTTTGCAGGTGGCGGGGGCAAGTGTGCCGTAGTTGGTCATGTCGCCAGCCGTTTTGTTAGGCAGTTTCCACGGGCGTGATTCGCCGCTCCACTCGTAGCTGCTTTCTGTGGAAACCTGCAGGGCAATAGCTGTGCCATCCAGTTTGGAGGCAGCCTTGGCTTTAGATACTGCTTCTTCCGCCGTCAGCTCGGTGGTGACACATGCACGCATGCATCCGTTGATGCGGATGTGGCGGGCGAGACGACGCGTATCAACACCTTCGATGCCGGGGGTGTTGTTAGCTTTCAGCCATTCTCCCATGGGGGAGTCTGCACGCCAGCTGGAATGAAGATTGGAAAGCTCACCGATGACAATGGCTGAGGCCTGGGGTGCTGCGCTTTCATTGTCTTCATTCACAATGCCGTAATTGCCGATGAGTGAGTAGGTCATGGCCAGAATCTGACCACGGTAGGCAGGGTCAGTCATGATTTCCTGATAACCCATAACGGCGGTGTTGAAGCAAGCTTCACCTGTAACTGTACCAGCAGCACCAATGGAGGTGCCTTCGAAAATGGTTCCGTCTTCTAATGCCAGAATTGCTTTCATGTGTTAATTTAAGCCGTGGCATTGTAGCAGAAGGGACGCAGGTTTGCAAGGCAATAATGAAAGATTGGTAAAAATATAGGTGCGCGCGCATGCGTGCGTGACCTGGTGTGTGGAAAATTCGTCATTTTCTCTAAGTTAGCTTGCTTTTTCGTAATGTTTGTGCTTATAATATGAAATCAATAGAGAGCCGTTTATAGTGTAGGCTCTGCAAGAATACATAACGAAAAATCTCAAGATTATGGAAAACGAAGAAATTAAAGAGACTCCTGTAGCTGCTCCGGCTCCTTCAGCTGACGCTTGCGATCGTCTTAATGCCGCACGCCAGTATGCAAGTGAACAGTATGAGAAGATTCGTCGTGCTGCAGCTGAGCAGATGGATCATGTTCGTGAGTATGCAGGGCAGGCTCGTGCTCAGATTAACGAAGGCTGGGATAAGGCTCGTGTTCAGATGAATGCTGGCTGGGATAAGACCTGCTCTGCAGCAAAGGAATACCATAAGGCTGGTGAGTCCTATGTGAAGGAGAATCCTACTGGTAGCGTGCTCGGTGCTCTGGGTATTGGTGTGCTGCTTGGTCTCATTCTCGGCGGACGCCGCTGAACATTCGGCGCAATGCCGGATTTAAATAATTATGTTTTCGCTCTTCAAAAGCAAAGAGCAGAAGGGGAATCTGCGTGATGAAGCTGTTGCTGCATTGCAGCAGGTGCGTGGTGCGGCACAGCGAACGGCTGAGCATGTCAGTGCTGTAGGTGCGCTGTTTTCCGAAGAGATAAAGGAATATGCAGCGCACCAGGTGCAGCGGCTTGTCATGGCTATTGTGGCTTGCGTGCTGTTGTTGGGAGCTTATCTGCTCCTTTGCTCCTTGTTGGTAGCGGTTCTTAGTATCTGGCTCGGTCTGGTCAGTGCTCTTGGAATTATATTCCTGCTGAATCTGGTGGTTGCGTTATGGCTGCTGGTTCGTGCTAAGAAGATGGCAGGGAAGCAGCTTGCTCCTGCAACAGTTGAGGAAATTAAAAACGATTGGCAATGTCTCAAGTTACTTTGCAAGGAAAACAGCAAGCCCTGATACGCGTAGCGGAAAGTCGTGTTGCTGTTCTGGATTCCGTCGTGTCGACTCGCCGGCATGCTGAGGCGTGTGTGAAAGCGCTTCCCGTTTCACCTGCGCTTGTGATGAAAGTGGGTGCTGCTGCTGGCGCTGCTGCTTCAGTTTTGGGAGCTCTGGCCGGGCTGCGTCGCAAAAAGAAGGAGGCTGAGAAGCGTTCGATGAAAACCTCCGGGGGGTATTTCGGTGCAGTTCAGTTGATTCTTCAGCTCATCGGCCCCATGCTTTTACCGGTCTTGCAGAAAAAACTTCAGGGCAAAACCGAAAATATATAAGAAACGCTGTTTTTAATCAGTTGCGTTACATACATTGAAAATATGATGAAAAAAATTTTTGTTTCGGGGGCATTTAATGTTTTACATGCCGGTCATATCCGTTTTTTCGAGGATGCAAAGGCCTTGGGTGATTATCTGATTGTCTCTTATCCCTCTGCGGATTTGCTTTGGCGTTTATATGATAAGAAATCTGTTCTTGAAGATTCCGATAAACGAGCAGTTATTTCATCCCTGTCCATGGTGGATGAGGTTGTGGAATCAACAGATGAGGATGTTGCCTTATCCTTCAAGTCTGCGTTTCTGGCAACGTCGCCGCAAGTGCTTGCCGTGACAACGGATGACATGTACATCGAAGAAAAACGCCGTTTCTGTGCTGAGCTCGGGGTGGAATTTGTGGTGTTGGAAAAGAGTCAGCCTGAGGGGCAGCAGTCATCTAGCACACAGTTACTTTCCCGTGTCAAGGCTCCGGCTCATGCTCCTCTTCGTGTTGATTTTGCCGGTGGTTGGCTGGATGTGCCAGAGAATGCCATTCCCGGTGAATACATCGTGAATTGTTCTATTTCGCCTACAGTTTCACTCAAAGAGTGGCTGTATCGCCAGGGTGCGGGGCTTGGCGGGAGCGGCGGCTGGAGTGTTCTGAATGGTTGGGATCCCGTTGCCTCTGAACTGGGTCTTGGTGTGGGGTGGCAGGACCCGGCGGTCATTGCTGAAACAGGAGCCTGTGTCTGGAAATCCGGCGCTAAGCCTGTGCTCGATTTCAAGAATACCGGTTCATTCCTGAAAGGTTGTATGGCGGTGTACGATACCCGCGTAAAACACTATACGCCTGGCTTTGCCGGATATGAACGCTCATTTGAACGCATTGCGAAAGCTGCTCGAATTGCTCGACTTGGCGTACAGCAGCAGGATGTGGCAGTGCTTGCTGTTGGGGTGCAAATGAGTTATCAGCTGCAGCTGGAGGAAGGAATGCAGCCCTTGCCAGAAGTTGGCAAGCAGTTGGCTCGTAAATACTGTGGCGGCGGTCATGGTGGCTATGCTTTATACCTCTATGAGAATGAGGAGGCTCGCGATGCCGCTGTAGACGCATGTGAAGATATGTATCCCATTGAACCCTATTGCAGAACGTTCGGGAAGGATGAACAGATTCCCTGGGAGCCTCGTTTCCTTGATCGTTTGCGCAAGCGTGGTGTTATAAAATAAGAATTATTGAAGATATGTCTAAGGTATTTGTTTCTGGTTGTTTTGATGTCCTTCATAGTGGGCATATTGCTTTCCTGGAGGAAGCTGCCAGCTACGGTGATGTTTATGTATCTATCGGTTCGGACGCTACGGTAATGGCCTTGAAGAATCGCAAGACCATGTATTCCGAAGATGAACGTAAATATATGCTGGAGGCTATACGTTTTGTAAAGAAGGTTTATATTGGCCCGGATACTGGGAAAATACTGGACTTTGCGCCTTTGCTGGATGAAGTGAAGCCTGATATTTTCTTCGTTAATTCTGATGGAACCAGTGATGAAAAAAAGGCATTTGTCGAATCGAAGGGTATTAAGTATGTGACGAGTTCCCGCATTCCGCACGGTAATTTGCCGGAGCGTTCAACAACCAGTATTCGACAAACTATCGGTAAATGAAAGAGTCGTGCATAACATATACGGTGGGGGAAAAGGGGGAACGCCCCTGGGGAGAATGGCAGGTCCTGGACTTGCAGTCTCATGTGGTTGTCAAGAAGCTTCTGGTATATCCCGGAGGTCGTATATCCTTGCAGCGTCATCAGTACCGGACAGAACGTTGGATTGTGACTGAAGGTGTGGCTACGGTGAGCTGCGATAACAACATTGTGCATTTGAATGTGGGTGAATCTATTATGATTCCCCGTGGTTCCGTTCATCGTCTTAGTAATCAGGGCACGGCGCCGCTGGCTCTCATCGAGGTGCAGATGGGGAGCTATTTGTCTGAAGAGGACATCGAGCGTTTTACCGATGATTACGGTCGCGTGGATTAAGAAACTGTGAATTTTCTGCCAGCATGCAAGCACAAAAGAACCATCCTGTCTGGTCTGCCATAGATGGAATCCTGGTGATTAACCTGGATTCCAGCATCGAGCGATACGAGTCGTTTATAAAGGATAATGCGGAAGCTCTTCCCGTAGATAAAGTTCTGCGTTTAAGTGCTGTGTTAGGAAGAGCTCTTCCCGGGTATGGAGAACTCCCGTGGTTTACTTCTCGAACGGGAGAACGTGCGCGATTCTGGGGAGGAACGGCCGGCTGTGCTTTGTCACATCGCAAGGCTATAGAGCATGCAAAGGCTGCAGGCTGGCGAAATGTGTTGATTATGGAAGACGATGCTGTCGTCAGAACCGATGCAGCATCCATGGAGCTCTTATCTCAGGCTTTGGAAAAGCTTTCCGGAGATTACATGCTCTATCTCGGGTATAATAAGCCTGTGCCGTATGGCCGCCTTGTCATGCCGGGCAGGGGCGTGGATGTGTGGCAGGTTGAGGGGGTTCTGGCTACACATGGATACATCCTGCCAGCCAGCATGTACGATAAGGTGCTATCGCTGCTGCCAGTAGAGGCAGATGTCTGGGAATGGCTGTCCCGATACCGGGCAATTGATTCTATGTACAGAAATTATCTTCCTGCAGAGCAGGGGGTGAAGATATATGCATTGTATCCAGTGCTTGTCGATCAGGGCGCTGCTGTATCAGAAATCGGAGGTGTTGCTTCGGCGGAAGCGCAGTATTCGTGTAAAAGAGCACCTTATACATATAATAATGTATCTGGCATTGTGCATCTCCTTATGCATCCTTTTCGCAGAATAAAAGTGCATTTGAACTCGTTACGAACGCGCCGGCGAGCTCGTTGCGGTGGTCTTCCTGGATATCGTAAAAAGTCCAAATAACCTAAAAAACGAGAAAAAAATATGATTTTTGCCCTGTTGCCATTGATTAAGCTTGAAAAATGTGGCTGAAAAGGTGATATTAGGGGCTCACTTAGCAAGATATGTCTGAACCGAAAGAACGTAAGACCCTGGAAGAACGCAACCAGGCAAGCGACCTTGAGCGTCTGCGCCACTCTTGTGCGCATGTGCTGGCCGCTGCCATTTGCCGTATCTGGCCGCAGGCTCAGCTGGCTGCCGGCCCTGCCATTGAGAATGGCTTCTACTACGACATTGAACTTGACCACAATATCTCCACCGCCGAGTTTGAGCTGATTGAGGCGGAAATGAAGAAGATAGTCAAGGAGAACCAGAATTTTGAACGAACTACCGTAACTCGTGATGAGGCCATGGCAATGGCTCAGAGCGGTGAGCTTGGTGCAGGTGGTCCTCGTGACGTGGCTTCCAAGTTCAAGGTGGATTTGTTGAACCGTATCCCCGAAGGGGAAGAAATCTCCATTTTCCGCAATGGTGAGTTTACGGACCTGTGTGCAGGTCCTCATGTTGGCCGTACCGGCAATTGCAAGGCATTCAAGATTATGAGCGTTGCTTCGGCCTATTATATGGGCGATGCTAACGGCCCCCGTCTGCAGCGCATTTACGGCACTTGTTTCCCGAACCGGACCCAGCTTGATGAACATCTCGCCCGTCTGGAGGAAGCCAAGAAGCGTGACCACCGTCGCCTTGGCCGCGAGATGGGCCTGTTCACCATTGATGAAATGGTAGGCCAGGGCCTTGTACTCTGGAAGCCCAAAGGTGCAATTATCCGCCGAGAGCTTCAGGACTTCATTACTGAGGAACTTGACCGTATCGGCTACTCTCAGGTATTTACGCCGAACATCGGCAAGCTGGATTTGTACATGACTTCCGGTCACTGGGAGCATTACAAGGAGAGCCAGTTCCCGCCGATTCCTGACCCGGATGATTTCAAGCGTCTGCGCGATGAAAACGCTTCTTGCGCTGATCTCTTCAATGCGCTTGATACCCGAACCATCAGCGGTTTCATGCTCAAGCCGATGAATTGCCCCCACCATATCCGTATTTATGCGAATGACCCGCATTCCTATCGCGACCTGCCGGTGCGTCTTGCTGAATTCGGTACAGTGTATCGCTGGGAACAGAGCGGTGAGCTGGGTGGTATGACCCGCGTGCGCGGCTTTACTCAGGATGATGCTCACATCTTCTGCCGTCCTGATCAGATTAAGGCCGAAGTGCAGCAGTGCATTGGTATCGTGAAGCATATTCTCGGTACGCTGCAGATGAATGATTATCGCGTTCGTCTTTCTTTGCGTGACAAGGAATACACTGATTCCAAGTATGTTGGCAGTATCGAAAATTGGAAACTTTCGGAACAGGCTCTCCGCGAAGTGCTTACCGAGGAAGGTTTTGATTACATCGAGGCCGAGAATGAAGCTGCTTTCTACGGCCCGAAGATTGACTTCATCGTACGCGACGTAATCGGGCGTGATTGGCAGCTTGGCACTGTACAGGTCGACTATAATCTGCCGGAGCGTTTTGACCTTACCTACACGGGAGCCGATAACAAGCCTCATCGTCCGGTCATGATTCACCGCGCACCCTTCGGCTCTATGGAGCGCTTCACTGGCCTGCTTATCGAACATTTCGCCGGTAAGTTCCCCACATGGCTTGCTCCTGAACAGGTGAGAGTGCTGCCCATTTCTGACAAGGTTGCAGACTTTGCGGAGCAGCTTCGCGCCAAGCTTGCAAACAAGTTTATCCGCGTCAAGCTGGATGATGCCCCCGATAAGATTGGGGCCAAGATTCGCAATGCCCGTCTGGATCGCGTTCCGTATATGCTGGTCGTAGGTCAGCGTGAGGCCGAGGAAGGTAAGGTCAGCGTTCGCCATCGCGAGCTCGATGTAGTTGGAACCATGGGTGTAGATGAGTTCATTGAAGCCCTTGAGCAGGAAATCAGCCAGCGTCTCATTCGCCCGGCACTTCAGCCTGAAGTGAAAGAACAATAAATACATTTTCCGCTGTGTGCAGGGTGGACGAAGAGCCACTCTGCAGCAGCAGAACCCCAGGAATAAACCAAGAACACACACAAGTGGCAGCCCCCCAGAAACCAAATAATCCCGCTAATCGCCAGCAGCGCGACAAGGGCGGTAACAAGACCCCGCAGATTCGTGTCAATGACCGGATTCGCGCTCCCAAGGTACGAGTCGTCACCGCGAAAGGTGATCAGCTCGGCGTCATGGCCACCCGCGATGCTCTCGCTAAGGCCAAGGAAATCGGGTTGGACCTCGTAGAGGTAGCACCGAATGCAGACCCGCCTGTATGCAGACTTATCGATTATGGTAAGTTTAAGTATATGCAGGCTAAGTTGCAGAAGAATAATAAGTCCAAAGTGACCAAGATGAAGGAAGTTAAGCTTCGTGTCGGTACGGACGTTAATGATTATAACGTCAAGATGGCCCGAACAGAGCAGTTCCTTGACCATGGTCACAAGGTTCGTTTCCAGTTGCGTTTCCGCAATCGTGAAAATGCACACCGTGAATTGGGCCTGGAGGTTATGGCCAAGGTTGTGGAAGATATGAAGACCATGGGTCAGGTAGACCAGGCTGCTAAGTTGGCCGGCAATACTGTGACTATGGTACTCGCGCCGCTGCCTGCTGCCCAGCGCGTGAAGAAGTTCAAGAAATACGAGGAAGCTGACTTCGACGCTGAGTCCGACGAATTCGACGCAGAGGAGGAATAAAGAACACTCTCTCCTGGGTATTTATTTAGCCCCGCATACGGATAGCCGTATGCGGGGTTCATGCTTTAATTTTTTTGATGACAAAGGTGACTGTTCCAAAAAATTCAGCACCGCTGTTTTCAGAAATCTCGATGGGTGAGTAAGCTGGATTTTCAGGCAGAAGCCGTACGCGGTCTCCTTGTATTTCAAGCCTTTTTACGGTAAACTCTCCATTTAAGGCGGCGATGATAATTGCGCCACTGTTTACTGAGAGACTGCGGTCAACGACGAGAACATCTCCATCTTCAATTCCAGCTCCATTCATGCTGTCACCGCGGGCTCTCACAAAATAGGTGGCTGCGGGGTGACGGACACAAAGCTCATTTAAATCCAGAGTCCCATTCACTTCTCCTACTGCGGGCGAGGGAAATCCAGCTGCAACGCCTTCTGAAAAAAACGGGATTCGGGGGTCTTCTGCCATGTGCGCAGTATACCACAGCCTGTCGTGGTGGATAAAGTAAAAAACACCACCTGGCAGTCAGGTGGTGTTCTTGGGGGTTGTTTTGAAAAAAATCAGAAGTTATCGGAGTCTTCCAGCTGGCCTTCCGTGGAAACAGGCGCCGGCTCAGGGCTGGGTGTCGTTTCCGGTGTGGCAATGGGGGCATCGCCCGGTTGTACGATGGGATTGTTATTGTGTTCTACAATGGTATCATCGTTTTCGTCCTCGGCAGCTTCCTGTTGAGCCTGGCTTTCGCTCACTGGTGCAGGGGCGGGGAGGGCGGCCTGGGCCAGGGGTTGCTTGGTTACAGGGTCAACCTCTACGCCGTTAATCAGCATGCGGGTCTTTACTTCGCCCGTAGTCGAATCATAATAGCGGCTGGTCTGTACAGTCTGCATCTGACCATTGGCTCCAGTTGTCATGGAGAATGAAGAACTGCTACTGGTGTACTGCATGCCGTTGAGCATATTGCCGGTTGCAGTCTGCTGGGTTCCGGGAATGGGCAGGGGCGCAGGTGCAGCAGGGGTGTATGCGGCTTGTGCATTGCGGCGTGCAAGACGAGCGCACACGCGAATAGATTCCCCCTCCTGCCCGGTAATCAGGTACAGGTGGTCAACTCGCATGGCTACTTCTTCGCCTGGTTGCAATGTGGAAATGGTATCAACATTTTCTGCCGGCTGCCCGGGCAGCTCCTTGTTCATGGCGATAGTGAACTGCATGCCGGGTACAAGCTGTCCATCGCCAATACGATTAAAACGACGATAGGCGAGATTATTAATTACCTGGAACACGGCGACTTGCACGGATGTGGGCTCCGTTTGGTCGATACGCTGAACGGCGAGGTCTCGCAGACCAACGAAAGAAGCACTGACTGTGTTGGATGCCATCAGGTCGCAGTTTCCCCGAACCTGTGCAGGGGCAAGACCTGCAGGCATTGCACGCAGCGCAGGGGCGTTATTTGCCATAAGCATAGGCGTACTCATGGCTAAAGCCATGACCGAGCTAAGTGTTATAATTCTGCTCATGATTGTACTTGTTGACACAAAATGTACGTGAATTGTTCAAGCTTTCTATCAGATTTCTTCCATTTTCAAGCTGTTGCCAAGTAAATGAACTTTTCCGGGCGCGTCATCAATGAAGAGGTTACCCTTACTGAGTCCCTGCAGTTTACCCGGCGCTGCATAGGCGCTCCATTCTGCCAGTGCATCCAGTCCTGTGTTACTTTCCAGAGCAGAATTGACCCACCAGTCAATATTTCTGCTTTCAGCCTGCAATGCCCAGTTCTGGGCTTTTATCAGGCCTCCATGGAGAGAGGGTTTGATGACGATTGCCTGCGGATGAACTGTATCAAGCAGTTTTTCTACATCCGCGCCAATGAGTTCTTCATCCAGAGCGATGGGGATAGGCGAATGCTGGCACAAATCAGCAAGTTGCCGCCATTGTCCCGGGCGTATAGGCTGTTCTATGTATGCTATATTTAACTCTGCAAGAGCATTCAGCTTGTGAAGAACGTCATCCTGGCTGAATGCTCCATTAGCATCCAGACGAAGCTCGACATGTGGATAAGAATCCCTGGCATGTCGCAATAGCTCTATCTCCTGCTCGAAGGGAAGTGCCCCCACTTTCATTTTCAGACAGTTGAACCCCATTAGAATTCCTTCTTCCATTGATTTCAACATATTGTCTGCTGTATCCATCCAGATGAGATGGTGAATGGGAATGCTTTCTTCTCCTCGGGAAAAGGGGGTGTCCCATATTGCCTTATCTGGTTGTAGAGCATTCATCAGGGCACATTCCAGCCCGAATTGAATGGGCGAGGGTGCTTGAATGTCGAGTAAGCCCTGCCGCTGCTCCACTTCCCGGCACCAGTAATCCAGCTCTTCTGCTGTGGGGGGCGGCAAAAGTCCTGGCATAATGCAGCATTCACCATATCCTGAACCTTGATAGGTTATCGCTTCAATGGTGTAGGTGACTCTTTCAGCCAGAGCTCCGCGCGATGTGGTGGCCGGTTTTCTGAAATGTAATATACGCCTTTTCCATCGCACCTTTATGGGGTGAGGGAAACGCATCAATGGGGCTGCATCTATCAGCTGCATCAGGGAAGTTTCGGATACTTGGAGTAGTCCGGCTTGCGCTTTTCCAGGAAAGCCTTGGAACCTTCATGTGCTTCATCACACATGTAGAAAAGCATAGTGGCATCTCCTGCCAGCTCCTGAATACCAGCCTGTCCATCCAGTTCCGCATTGAGACCGGCCTTGATAAGGCGCAGGGCTATAGGAGAATGCTGCATCATTTCTTCGGCCCATTGCACATATTCATCTTCCAGCTGGTCGAGGGGAACTACTTTATTGACGAGTCCCATTTCCAGTGCTTCCTGTGCATTATATTTGCGGCAGAGAAACCAGATTTCTCTCGTTTTCTTCTGGCCGATGCAACGTGCCATGTACGAGGAGCCGAATCCGGCATCGAAACTGCCCACCCTCGGACCAGTCTGTCCAAAAATGGCGTTTTCAGAGGCAATGGACAGGTCACAGACAACATGCAGAACGTGGCCTCCGCCGATGGCAAAGCCATTCACCGCTGCGATAACTGGTTTGGGGAGGGAGCGGATTTGCTTCTGTACATCCAATACGGAAAGTCTCGGAATGCCTTCAGTATCAACATAGCCTCCGCGCCCTTTCACATTCATGTCACCTCCGGCACAGAAGGCCGTGTCGCCAGCACCCGTGAGCACGACCACAGAGATATCCTGCATTTCTCGGCAGAGTCTCAGAGCATCACTCATTTCTGCCGTGGTCAGCGGGGTAAAGGCGTTGCGGTAGCGCTCGCGGTTGATGGTGATACGGGCAATGCTGTTGTATTTATCGAAGATGATGTCCTTATATTCCTTGATGATGGTCCACTCGCGTTTCATATTTTTTAATGTTTGTTGTAAAATTCCTTCAGGATGGCAGCATCCTGCTCCGTTTCGGTGAAAACTTCCACCAGCACCGGTCCCGGATTGTTGGAAAGCAGAAGTTTCAGCGCTTCTTCCCATTGTGCGTCTTGGATTACCTGCAGGCAACGGAAGTTGCAACCGCACCAACTCATGATACTTTCGGTATGCGGTGCGCGGATGGCGGCGCATTCGGACATGCCTGGCAGAGTGCCGAAAATACCACCTTCCTGATTGTTCAATAACAGGATTCTGAGGTTTGGGCATTGCTGTGCTATGAGCAGTCCGTTCAAATCGTAGAATATGCTCAAATCACCAATAATGAGGAAATGCTGTTTATCTGGTGTAGCAAGAGCATGACCGGCTGCAGTTGACACGCTGCCTTCAATGCCGTTTACTCCGCGATTGCATTCAACCTGCACCCCATGAGGAAGGGAGAAGAGCTGAGCATAGCGAACGGCGGAGCTGTTTCCCAGATGCAGTACACAACCTTCTGGAAGATGAGTCATCACATTGCCCACGAATTTCATACCGCTGAATTCATGATCTGGCAGCGATGCAGGGGAAGCCTGCCACCTGCTCCGGTAACTTGCATCTCCTTCTTCGGCAAAAGCCAGTAGTAATTCCCAGAATTCATCGGCTTCGCCTTCCAGTACTCGGGTGAGTGCACAGAATGTATCCACTATTTCACCATCTGCAGAAATGTGCCAGTGTGCCTTTGGAGGATGCGTGCGCAGCAGCTTCTTCAGCCGTTTGGAAATGACATCCCCTCCGCATGTAATGAGTAAATCCGGGCTCCATGAGGCATCGGGCTGGGCTCCTATAATGGTATCTGGCCTGCAACAATCCGCGAAATCAGCATTTGCAATGTGCTCACCAACGAGACAGAACTGTTTCTCCGCTGCCAGCTTCGCCAGGAGAGGGGAAGGCTTATCCTGTTGCCCAAGTAGAACCAGACGGCGCGGAAGTATTGAAACTTCTTCTAACAAAGCGTCTTCCTCATCGGCGTTCATTCTGTTGGCTTCTGTGCGTTGAATAACACGCACTGGCGGTAAATCTGTATCTACCATGCCAAAAAATGGTTCAGAGAGAGGCACATTCAGGTGTACTGGACCACCGCCGCGGTGCCGAAGGGCCAGCATCGCTTCATTGATAACTCGATTCGCATGCCAGACATCGTTTTCTGGCACCTGTGCTGCAAAACGTACTAATGTTTGGAATGCGCCCGGCTGAGGTAGTGTTTGTCCATCATTCTGACCAATCCAGGAAGCTGGCCTGTCTGCTGAGATGATGAGCAGGGGCGTTTTGCGATAATAGGCTTCAGCAACAGCCGGATGAAGATTGAGTACGGCGCTGCCGGAGGTGACAACTACGGCCACAGGCTCACCTGTTTCCTGTGCCCAGCCAAGAGCAACAAAACCGGCGCTGCGTTCATCGGTGACGCTGTGGCATGCGACATGTGGTGATTCTGCTAAGGTTGCCACTATAGGCGAATTCCGGCTTCCCGGGCACAGAACTGCTCGTGTGATTCCATGTGCCAGCATCAATGCCACCAGTTCCTGCACCACAGTTTTTTCGCTTACCATAGCGGTATTCTAACATATACATATTCTTGACTCAAGGCTGGAGATTGATTTCTCAGGAATTCTCCTGGAATGAACTTGACGCGCCACCTCTCATCAGATAAGATGGACAAAGATGAAAATTCCAACATATTGGGTTACAGCAAAGCGGAAAGGTTGCGATAATAATACATGGAAGCTTCGAGGAATTTCATATTCTTCAATGGAGGAAGCACGTGCGCGTCTGGAAAAACGCTGGCAGATACGGGATGCTTTTGCCCATCGTCGTGCGGCGAGTGAATCGGACATAATGGCGCACCGTGCACAGCTGAGAAGCCTGGATGAGTTGGAGAACGAGGATTATTCAGCTTTGCTTCTGGAACCAGTCCTGAATCAGATAGATTCATGTAATGTGATAACACGGAATCGCTATGGTGTGCTTGTTCTCAATAGCACGACTCTCTGTTTTATCGACGTAGATGATTTTCCCCTTTCCTTTGCCGATTCGCTCAGGGGGCTGTTCGGTAAGAAAGTCTCTCCGGAAGAAAAATTGCTGCGGAGGATGAGAGAACTTTGTTCTGAGGATTTAACTTTAGGAGCACGCGTATACAGAACTCACAAAGGCTGGAGAATTATGCTTGTCGGGGATAATCTGGAACCGGATTCCATGAAAATGCATCAGTTGTGCAGAATCCTGCATGCAGATCCTCTCTATGAAGCTTTGTGTACACGTCAGCAATGCTGGCGTGCACGTCTGACTCCCAAGCCATACCGTGTGGGTGTTTCCGGGTATCCTCGCCCTGAGGATTCTGAGTCTGTCCATACTCCGGAATCGCAGGCATGGGTGCAAGGTTATGAGCTTGCATGCCAGGGAAAAGCTGTTTGTCGTCTGGTTGATTGTATGGGCCGCAAAATCGAATCGTCAATGGTTTTGTTGCATGATGAATTGACTCAGGCTTGTATTCCTGATTTGGTGTTATCATAACATAAAAAAATGAAAAGCCGCTTTCTGAATGAAAGCGGCTTTTCATTTTATGTGATTTCTGTGTAGATTACTTCACCAGGCTGTGGCCGGTCATTTCGGCCGGCTGCTCAATGCCGAGCAGGTACAGCAGCGTGGGGGAGATATCGGCAAGAATACCGTCGCTCAGCGTGATGCTGTCCTGGTCGGGACCACAGTAGATAAGGTCAACCAGGTTAGTGGTGTGAGCGGTGTTGGGAGAACCATCGGGGTTGAGCATGTTCTCGCAGTTGCCGTGGTCGGCGCATATAAGGCAGCAGCCGCCAAGTTCCAGAATCTTGGTTACGCTCTTTTCCAGCGCTGCATCCACAGCTTCACATGCGGTGATGCCTGCTTCCAGATAACCGGTGTGACCCACCATGTCGGGGTTAGCGAAGTTCATGATGGCGATGTCGTAGTTGCCAATGGCTTCGACAAATTTGTCGGCCACTTCACCCACGCTCATCTGGGGCTTCTGGTCGTAGGTGGCTACTTCACGGGGGGAGGGTACCAGGATGCGGTCTTCGCCTTCGTACTGAGTTTCCACGCCGCCGTTGAAGAAGAAGGTCACATGGGCATATTTCTCCGTTTCAGCGATACGGAGCTGCTTAAGGCCTGCCTTGGAGATAACCTCGCCCAGAATGTTGGTGAGCTGCTCCTGTTCGAACACCACGGGGGTGGGGTAGCAGGCTTCGTATTCGGACATGGTCACATAGTGGACCTTGGGCTGTACAGTGCGGTCGAAGCCATCGAAGTCTTCATAGATGAAGGCGCGGGAAAGTTCGCGGGCACGGTCTGCACGGAAGTTGAAGAAGTACACTACATCGTTATCGCGTACGCGCTGCTGGTCTGCGTCCACAAATATGGCGGGCTTCATGAACTCGTCCGTCACGCCGTCCTCGTAGCTCTTGCGGGCATATTCAGCGGGGCTGCAGGTGCAGGCCTCGCCCTTGCCAAGCACGATGGCGTCCCATCCAATCTGCACACGGTCCCAGCGCTTGTCGCGGTCCATGGCGAAGAATCGGCCTACAACGGTGGCAATCTTGGCGCCGTAGGGAGCTACAGCATCCTGAAGCTGCTGCAGGAAACCGGCACCGCTCTTCGGGTCGGTATCGCGGCCGTCCATGATGGCGTGGATGAAGATATCCTTTACACCAGCTTCTGCGGCGATTTTTACGAGACCAATCAGGTGATCGATGTGAGAGTGAACGCCACCGTCAGACACAAGACCCATGAGGTGCAGGCGGGTGGCAGCTGCTTTGCTGTAGGCATCCACGATCACGGGGTTCTTGGCAAGAGATCCATCATTGATGGCATTGGTGATACGGCAGAGGTCCTGGAACACAACGCGGCCGGCACCCAGGTTCAGGTGTCCTACCTCGGAGTTGCCCATCTGGCCATCAGGCAGACCCACATCCTGGCCGGAGGCGCCCAGCATCATGTGCGGACAGGTGGCCAGCAGTTTGTCGGTGAAAGGTGTCTTGGCGAGAACGGTAGCATCGCCGGTCTGATTGGCGGCTTCCGGGCCTTGCGGGTTGCGGCCCCAGCCGTCGCGGATGATAAGTACTACGGGTTTATTTGCCATGGACGCATTTTATCATTTTTCTAACCGGATGTGAAGTCAAATCATGCAAAATCGCCCGGGAATTGTTTCCCGGGCGATGAAAAGAGTCGGTTCTTAGTAGAAAATTACTTCAGCTTGATGCTCGGCTTCTTGAGTTTAATGCCGGATTCATTGAGCTCAATGGAGGGTTTTTCCACTTCTACCTTGGGGGCAGAAAGAGAGGAAGCTGCGCTCTTAGCGGATTCGATCTGGCTCTTTACACCGGTCACTGCCTTCTTGGCGGCATCCACCTTGGCCTGAGCCTCTTCAGCCTTGGCTGTGATAGCGGTGGTCTTTTCGGCTACTGCATCTGTAGCGGTTTTCTTGGCGGCATTCACTTTTGCCGTGGCGTCATCTTGTACTGCTTTTTTTGCAGCAGCTGCTTTTGCTTTATTTGCAGCCTTCTGCGTGGCAACGGCAGATTTGAGTTCAGCCTTGCTGGTGGGCAGGGTGATAGCGGCGGAGGCACTGCCGATGGCCGCCAGAGCGAGAATCAGGGCTATTTTCTTCATATTTGTTTTGTTGGGTTAATGGAAATATGTGGGAATATAAGCTAAAATAAGCCTCTGTTCCAGCATGGAGTATGTAATATTGTGTCAGAAATCTACAATTGTGACAGGAAGTCATGCCGTTCGGTTACTTTTTGCGGATTGACGCATTGCGTGCTTGCTCCACCATGCTGCTGTGGTAGAATGTGCGGACGTGAAAATACTGCCGACCATTTGCGCGAGTTTAGCTATCCTGTTTCTGACGGGGTGTGGGGATTCTCGTAGCTCGGCAGAAAAAGCTGCGGAGCAGGGGATTCTTATCGTTGGTAATAATCAGGAGCCCCTCAGCCTGGACCCGCATAAGGCTACGGCTGTGGCTGACGGAAAGATTATAGCCGCTTTGCTGGAGGGACTTGTGCGTCCTGACGCAAAGGATGAAAACATCATTCACCCCGGCATGGCTGAGTGTTGGGAGCATGATGAATGGGCCCGCGAATGGACTTTCCACTTGCGCGAAGCTTATTGGAGCGATGGCAGACAGGTGACGGCACATGATTTTGTGTATGCCTACCATCGCTTGCTGCACCCTGAGTTCGGCGGTAAATACGCAGAAATGCTTTATCCCTTATTAAATGCAGAGAAGTTTAACCGTGGAGAATGTGCTTGGGAAGAAGTGGGTGTGTTCGCGCTCGATGAACGCACTTTGCAACTCCGGCTTTCCGGTCCTACACCGCATTTGCTGCATCTGTTGCTGCATTTCACCTGGTGTCCGGTACCAGCGCATGCCGTTGAGGCGCATGGTGGCATGCTGGATCGTCGCAGCCTGTGGAGCCGCGTAGGCAACTGGGTGGGAAATGGTGCCTATGTGCTGGACTCTCATCATTTTAACGATTATCTGCTGGTTACGGCGAATCCCGGCTACTGGCGCAGCTCTGAGGTGCAGAACAGAGGTATCCGTTTCCTGCCCATTGTTAACGGGTATACGGAAACCCGTATGTTCATGGATGGTAAGCTGCATATTTCCAACAATGTGCCTCCGGAACTCCTGACAAAAGCCCGCACCCGTGAAGGCGAGTTTTGTCAGGATCCCTATTACTGTACCATTTTCTACCGCCTGAATACCACTCGCAAACCGCTGGATGATGTGCGCGTACGAAGGGCTCTTTCCCTTGCCATCGACCGCGAATCTCTGGTGGACGACGTGGTTCGCGGAGCAGGGCGTTCTGCGTCCTGTTTCACTCCGCCCGGTGCGGGCTATGACAGTTCGTTTGCCTGGGCACCACGGAGCGTACAAGTTGAGTTGGCTCGCAAACTTTTGGCAGAGGCCGGATATCCGGAAGGTCGAGGGTTCCCCACGCTGGAAATCATGACAACAAGCCGAGATGTGCAACGCATCATGGCCGAGACCATTCAGTCCATGTGGCAGAAGACACTCGGTATACATGTGGAAATTCGCGCCTGTGAGTGGACTGCTTACAAAGCGGCTCAGCAGAACGGAGCTTATGATATTTCCTCATCCTCCTGGAGTGGGGACTATCTTGACCCCGCCACTTTTGTTGAGCTATGGCGCAGCGGTGGTGGTAACAACTGCACCGGCTGGGGAAGCCCGGAATTTGATAAAGCGCTCGAAGCAGCCCGGACCTCCGGGGATGCTGCTGCGCGGCGCTCGCATCTTTGCCGGGCTGAGCAGATTATGCTGGATGCCCAGCCCATTATTCCACTGTACTGGAGTGAGCGCACTTACTTGAAAGCCGCATCTGTGAGCGGATGGTATCCGTTGCTTCTGGATAATCACCCGCTGGATGCCGTCAAGGTGAATGGGAAATAATTTTATCGTAACTTTTCATTTTTAATTTCCAAAGTGTTCCGGCTTCTTTTCAAGCGTCTGTGTCAGGGTGCCCTGGTTATCTTTGTGCTGCAGACCATCACCTTCTTTCTGGTTCGCCTCCTGCCTGGCAATCCCTTTCTGGGAGAACGCAAGCTGCCGGAGCATATCATGGCGCAGCTGAATGCTCTCTATGGCTTGGACCAGAGTGCCATAGTTCAGTATTATCATTACTGGAAGGGTATTCTCTGCAGCGGTGATTTCGGCCCCTCTCTTGTGCGTGAAGGAGTACAGGTGGCAGATATCATCAGCCAGGCATTTCCCGTTTCTCTCTGGTTGGGTGTACTTGGTATGAGTATCGCCATTGTTGTGGGCATTCCCGCAGGCATGATGGCCGCCTACTTCCGCAACCGCTGGCCCGATGCGTTATTCATGCTCCTGGCCATGGCGGGCATCTGCATTCCTGCCTTCGTTGTTGCGCCGCTTTTCGGGCTCACTCTTGGACTGCATGTGCCGGGGCTCAGCGTAGCCGGTTGGGATGACCCGCTTTGTGCCGTGTTGCCTGCGCTTACCCTGGGGCTCATCAACGCCGCCTACATTGCCCGACTGACTCGTGGCGGCATGGTGGAGGTGCTCTCGGCCGATTTCATCCGCACCGCGCGCGCCAAGGGCGTGCGGGCAGGGCGTCTGCTGTTTGTTCATGCACTGCGTAGCGGCCTGCTGCCAGCGGTTTCGTATCTCGGCCCCGCCTTTGCGGCTCTCATCACCGGTTCCTTCGTGGTGGAAACCTGCTTCCAAGTGCCCGGCATGGGCCTGCATTTCGTGAACGCCACTACCGACCGCGACTACTTTCTCATTCAGGGACTCGTGTTCTGTTACGGTGTCCTTATTGTTATTGCTAATCTTGTGGTGGACCTGGTATTGGTTGCCCTTAACCCCCGCCTGCGTTCGCAGGGTGCAGCCTGATGAAAACAAACTACGAACAAGGAAATTCCCTCTGGAAGGATGCCCGGCGCCGTCTCTGCCGCAACCGCGCGGCCATGGCTGCCCTCGTGTTCCTCATCTTCATGGCGCTGGCCTGCTTCGTGCTGCCGCTCTTCCCCTGCATTGCTAACCCGAATGCCACTAACCTGGCCAACATTGCCGCAGATTGCAGTTGGACTCACCCCTTCGGCACCGACCAGCTTGGGCGTGACCTCCTTGCCCGCGTGCTCTACGGTGGCCGCATCTCGCTGCTTGTTGGCGTGGTAGCCACGGTGGTCTCCTTCATCATCGGACTGAGCTACGGGCTCATTTCGGGCTATGTCGGCGGGCGTACTGATGCGTTCATGATGCGTACGGTCGACGTGCTGTTTGCGTTGCCCTTCATCGTACTGGTCATTGTCTTTTCTCTGAGCATAGAGGCCCCCAGCCGCGAGCTCACTACCTGGGTGGTGGAAACCACCGGCTGGAGCCGCGAGAGCGTGGCTCCCATCCTCGGGCTGGTGCCGCTCTTCATCGCCATCGGTGCGCTCGGCTGGCTCACGCTGGCCCGTATTGTGCGCACGCAGACGCTTGAAATCAAATCTCAGGAGTATGTGCTGGCCGCCCGCTCCCTTGGGCTCGGTCACCTGCGTATCCTCTTCTGCCACATTGCGCCCAACCTGCTCGGCACCGTGGTGGTCTACACCACCTTGGCCGTGCCTGGCATCATGCTCACCGAAAGCACGTTATCGTTCATCGGTCTTGGGGTACGCGCACCCAATTCCTCATGGGGGACTCTCATCAAGGAAGGGGCGGACCGTATGGAAGCAAGCCCTGAGCTTCTTTTCTTCCCGGCCCTGTTCTTCTCTCTTACTCTTCTGGCTCTCAATTTCCTGGGAGACGGACTTCGGGATGCTCTTGACCCTAAATCAGCCAAGGATTAAAGAATGAGAACATTAGTTTCCATTGTGCTGGGTGCAGCTATGGCCAACGCCGGTTTTGCTTCAGTCGAGACCCTGTGGGCGCAAGGCGTGAGCCAAGAAAAGGGCTGGTATGATTTCAACAAGGCTCAGGATGGTTCCCAATCCGAATTATGCTGGGCCATTACGGCGTCCCATCTGATTGCCTGGTGGCAGAGTTGCCAGAGAGAAGATAGCCTTCCAGCCGCAGTTCCCCGGGGTGAGTCGGTCTGGAAAATTTTTCAGAAATCGTTTTCAAATGAAGGAAGCGACCCTGATCAGGCGATGCGCTGGTGGTTTTCCGGGCTCTATGAGCCAGCCGCTCCTTCATCACTTGGAGCTCCGGCTCGCATTATCTGCAAGGATACAGGTGCATACTACGTCTCCACTTCTGCTGATGCCGATGCGGCTTTAGGTCAGTTACTTTACTCCGGACGAGGATCTCAGGTGACGGCTCAAACACTTACCAAAGCTCTCTACGAAGGCTTTCGCCAAGGTCATGCTTTCTGGATTGGTGTGGCATATTACCGCAGTAATGGGCTGCAATACACCCATGCTTTGACTGTGTGGGGCGTTGATTATGAGTTGAATGCTGATTTAACACCTCGCATAACGGCTATTTATATGGCAGATTCGGATGATGGATTGCATCATCTGCATCGTATTCCGGTTAAAGAAGATGGCGGTATGCTGGTATTTGATTGCCCTGAGCATCCTCTATATGGAAAGATTGGAGTCATTACCATTGACACATATACAGGAATGAAAAATCAGGCTCCCGGTCAGGGAGCCTGATGCAAGGCCTTTTGCGTATGGGTGCTTTACTTCTTTTCGGCTAATCCGAAAATGATGAAGATGAAAGCAGATAACCCCATCACAAATGGGTAGAAGAGATAGGGAATGATGGCAAAGGCCGTGATGCCTGCAAGGGCAGAGCCCATGAGCAATTGTGCTCCATAGGGTAGGATGCCCTGGACGACGCACGAGAATGTGTCGAGCAGACTGGCGGAGCGAGACGGGGCAATTCTGAATTTTTCTGCCACGTTTCGGGCAATGTTACCCACGGCCACGATAGCAACGGTATTGTTGGCTGTGCAGAAGTTTGCGAGTGCAGCCATGAGCCCTATGCTGATTTCTGCACCTCGGCGACCGCTGATGCGTGCTGTAAGGTGGCGGATAATGTAATCCAGACCGCCGTTGTAGCGAATGAGTTCAAGCATACCTGCGGCGAGAAGCGTGACGATGATGAGTTCTCCCATGCCGGTCATGCCGACACCCATGGCACTGACCCACTCCATAGGCTGGCATCCGGGTTCAAGCAGTACCACTATACCAGTGGAAATCAGCCCAAGGATGAGCACCTTCATGACATTCATGCCGCACAGTGCTGTCCCAAGTACAAGAAGATAGGGAATTACCTTGAGCCAAGCGGTTTCTTTCGGTACTTCCACGGGTGCCAGATTCCAGCCCAAGGCAATGTAAATACCAAGAACCAGCAAGGCTGCCGGAAAGACTATGCTGAAGTTTGCCTTGAACTTGTCCTGCATGGCGCAGCCCTGCGTGCGGGTGGCTGCAATGGTGGTGTCTGAGATAAAGGACAGGTTATCACCGAAGAAGGCACCGCCGATTACGCCACCGGCCATGAGGGCAAGGTCCGCACCTGCTTTGTTGGCCAGGCCAACGGCTACGGGCATGAGTGCCACTATGGTGCCTACAGAGGTACCAATGGAAAGAGAAATCATGCACGCTGCCAGGAATACACCAGCAAGAATCATGTTGGCAGGAAGAAGCGAAAGTGTCAGATTGACTGTCGCATCGACAGAGCCGATGTATTTTGCTGACTGAGCAAAAGCGCCAGCAAGAACGAAAATCCATACCATCATCATGATGTTGCTGTGTGCTGCACCGCGCGAGAAACGTTCGATTCGTTCGCTGAATCTGCGGGGGCGACACACCACAAAAGCCCACGTGCAGGCTGCCATGAAGGCAACGGTTACCGGCATCTTGTAGAAATCTCCCACTACAATGGAAGTCGTGACATAGAGAACGAAGAATATCAGCAGGGGACTGAGAACCCAGAACCCTCTGACATGTGAGCTGAGCGGTAATTGTGATTGTTGTTCTTCTTTCATGGGATTAATTTTGTGGGTCAGAGTTTAGCAATATATAGTGCTCGTGTCAAAGAAAAGCGCGCGCACCGGTTAATTTCCAGTGCGCGCGGGGGGAAAGAAAGCGGATAAGAGCAGTTATTCAGCCCAGGTGAGCACCACTTTGCCGGACTGGCCGGAGGCCATGACCTCGAAGCCCTTCTTGAAGTCGGTGTAGTGCATACGGTGGGTGATGATGGGGGAAACATCGAGCCCGCTGCGCAGCATGGCGTCCATTTTCTGCCAGGTGCCGTACATTTCGCGGCCGTAGATGCCCTTCATCTTGAGCCCCTTCCACACGAAGGTGTTCCAGTCGATGCCGGAACCGCCGGGCTGGATGCCGAGCAGGGAAATGTTTGCACCGTAAGCGGAGTGGGTGATGATGTCCTTAAGGCAGGCGGGTGCGCCGCTCATTTCGAGGCAAACGCCGTAACCCTCGGAAATTTCGAGGTCTTCACGAGCTGCTGCAATGCTGTCGCCGGAGATGACATTCACGGTGCGGTCTGCACCCATGGTCTTGGCGAGGTTCAGTTTGTAGTCGCTCACGTCTGTGATGGTCACGGTGCGGGCACCGGCTTTCTTGCAGACGGCGGCAGCCATGGAACCGATGAGACCGGCACCGGTGATGAGCACGTCCTCACCCACGAGGTCCCAGGAGAGTGCGGTGTGAGTGGCATTGCCCAGGGGATCCAGAATAGAGGCAATTTCCATGGGCATGTCCTTGTGAATGCGGATAACGTTGCTCTGGGGAATGGAAAGGTACTCAGCAAAGCAGCCGGGACGGTTCACGCCCACGCCTTTGGTGTTCGGGCAGAGGTGGAAGAGCCCTTTGCGGCAGTTGCGGCAGTGGCCGCAGACAATGTGACCCTCGCCGGAAACAACATCGCCGGGCTTGTATTCCGTGACGGCAGCGCCCACTTGCTCGATGACGCCGCAAAACTCGTGCCCCACGTGCATACCTACGGGAATGGTCTGCTGGGCCCAGGCATCCCAGTTCCAGATGTGCAGGTCGGTGCCGCAGATAGCGGTCTTGTAAATCTTGATGAGAACATCATTCGGGCCGACTTCGGGCATCGGCACGTCCATCAGTTCCAGGCCTTTATCGGCTGTTGTTTTAACGAGGGCTTTCATTTCGGGGCGAAACTATACTCTCACCCCGCAGCTCGCGCAAGCCTAATCTCTGTTTTGAGACCGGAAAGTATGTCACAGCGTCAGAAAATGTCTTGTAAGCGTCCGAAGTATGGCATAGAATGCCGCTGACAGAGAGAACAACTATGCTTATACCTCTGCTTATTATCTATGTGACATGTCTTGCCTTGTCGGTTCTGTCGAAATCACAAGGCGCGCGCATGGGTGCGTACATAGCTGTGGTGGTAATGCATATACTTGTAGCAATACTGCCGACATGTTTCTGGATTTCGGATTATGGGGTGCTGCTGGGGCTTGCTATGGGTGCAGCCGTGCTGGGTATCAGCCTGCTGGTAGCACAGGGTGCCAGATTTGTTATCCGCGAAGTTGCTCGCGCGTTGACAGAACCTTGCGATTAAATATCGGTGCGCTGACTCACTCTGAACTTTACAGGGGGTGGTAAACGTGATACCTTGCGGCTTTCCCGGAATTTTATACAGCCATGAACAACCTTCTTTCCATCGAAGAATTGACAGGCGAGCAGATTTGCGAATTGCTTGCCCTGGGGCACAAGCTCAAAGCCGAGCGCGGTTGCCACACAGAACAGCCCTTGGCCGGGCAGACCTGGGCTTTGATTTTCTCCAAATCCTCCACCCGCACCCGCGTATCCTTTGAGGTGGGTATCTCCGAACTGGGCGGCCGCCCGATGTTCCTTTCCACCCGCGATATCCAGCTGGGCCGCGGTGAGCCTATCAAGGACACAGCCCGTGTGCTGGGACGCATGATTCACGGTGCCATTATCCGCACATACGACCAGCAGGATGTGGTGGACTTTGCCGATTACTCCAAACTGCCCACCATCAACGCTCTGACGGATCTGGAGCATCCCTGCCAGATTCTGGCTGACCTGCTCACAATCGAAGAGCAGTACGGCGTGGGTTCCTGGAAGGGCATGAAGATTGCTTTCCTGGGCGATGTGGATAACAACATGGGGCGCTCCTGGATGTGGGCTGCCAAGCACCTGGGCTTCACGCTGATGCTTGCCGGCCCCGAGCAGGCACTGCCCAAGGCCGAGACACTGGCCGCGCTCGATTGCCCGAACATCATCTGTACTACTGATGCCGCCGAAGCTGTGCGTGATTGCATGGTCATTAACACGGATACATGGATTTCCATGGGACAGGAGGCAGAGAAGGGCACGAAGGAGAAAGCATTCTTCCCCTATCAGGTGAACGATGAACTGCTCAAGCTGGCTGCCCCCGGCCACATTGTGCTGCACTGCCTGCCTGCATACCGGGGCTATGAGATTACCGATGAGGTGCTCGAGGCTAATGCTCCCGTCATCTTCCGCGAGGCAGAGAACCGCCTGCACGCCCAGAAGGCCGTGCTTTACACGCTGGCCACCAGCCGCAAGTAAGTGATGGATTACAATACACGCATCGAGGAGCTGCTGGATGACATGTCCGTCTTTGAAGACTGGACTGAAAAGTATGAATTCATCATCTCCCTGGGTCGCCGACTTCCGGCTATGCCTGAGAAGTACCGCAAGAACAGTAACCTTATCAAGGGTTGCCAGAGCCGTGTGTGGGTCGGTACAGAAATGGATGATGGTAAACTTATCATTCATGCCGATAGTGATTCTCTTATCACCAAGGGACTCATAGCTCTTTTTATCCGTTTGCTTTCCGGCTTGTCTCCTGCAGAGGTGCTGGCTGCGGATTTGAGCAAGCTGGATGATTGTGGCCTCAAGGAGCACCTGGCTTCCACGCGCGCCAACGCGCTTACTTCTATGGCTGCCACCATACGCAAGGCTGCCGACACCGCTTCTAAGACCTTTCTGCTGTGAGCAATAAACTGCAAGCGCTTATTGAGCAACGCCTGGCCAAGCTGCCGCCGGAAACCAACGCCTATCGTGTGGCTGATGGTGCGCCTTGGTCTGGCGTGTTCATTGATGCTCTTGCTGACCGTCTGCTGGTTTCGCTGCGCGATACAGACTTGCCTGCAAAGCTGAAGGATTTGTTGAAGGTAACAGGGCGTCCGGTTTATGTGAAGCGCCTGGATAAGGATGTAAAGGAGGCCCCACAGTTTCTCTGTGGTCCTGAGTCAGCGCTTCGCTTTGTGATTCAGGAGAACGGCGTGAATTACCTCATGGACATGGGGGCAGGGTATTCACAGGGGATTTTCCTGGATCAGCGAGACAACCGTGCGGAGCTTCGCCGTATCTGTTCTCCAGGAATGAAAGTCCTCAATACCTTTGCCTACACCGGTGCTTTTTCTGTCTGTGCAGCTCTGGCCGGTGCTCAGACCACCACGCTTGATCTGGCTCAGCCCTGCCTGAGTTGGTGCAGGGAGAATATGGCTCTCAATGGTATCGACCCGGATGACCATTACTTCTGCAAGGGAGATGCCTTGCATTGGATGGACCGTTTCGCCCGCCAGGGACGCAGATTCGATATCATCGTGCTCGACCCGCCCACGTTCTCTCGCGATGAGAAAGGACATGTCTGGCGTGTTGAGAAGGATTATAACCACCTGGTAAATCTGGCTGCCGCTTGTCTGGCTCCTCATGGCCGCATTCTTTGTTCCACGAATTGCCGCAAGTTGACCATGTCGGCATTCCGTCGCATGGTGTCGGCAGGAATTCCCTCCGCAGAGCTTGTTTCAGTTCCTATGCCATTCGATTTTGATGGAGAGGACTACTTAAAGTGTATCTGGGCAAAAATTTAAATGCTCTTCGGATGCGTTTTTGCCTACGCTACATTTTGTGGCGGTATCTGGTACACTACACCATATAGAGGCCTACTTAAGAATGCCTGATAAGGGCTCTCAAAGCCCCTGAATCAATGGCTTCCAGCTATAATTCTGACTTTATAAGTGAGAAACGTTCTAAGGTGGAGAATTAGAATTATATATACAATATATTGTATATGGGTTTGGTTAAATGTTCTATATTTTGTGTATGGAAAAGTGTGCCCCCATTGTTTTTTTTGCTTGCAAACGCGTTTTCAGAATGGTAGAGTTGACCCCGTGCACCGAGCAGGGACCCGCCTGCCGGCATGCTCCCGGTAAACGGGTCCTAAACACACCTTACAACCTTACGCAATATGCCTGAAATCATCAAGAGAAACGGTAAGCGCGAACGCTTTGAGGCCTACAAAGTACAGCAGGCTATCGAGAAAGCGTTCCACGCCTCACAGGAGGAGTATAATCCTCTTGTCTACGCTAATGTGCTGGATAAGCTGAAGCACGAAGAATACCTGCCTGTGGAGATGGTGCAGGACCGCATTGAGAAAGAACTCATGCGTGCCGGCGCATACGATACTGCCCGTAACTTCATTAAATACCGTTTCCTTCACAAGCTGCAGCGTGAGCAGATTGCCGGTCTCTACAAGGGCAATACGTGGGTGGATTGTAAGCAGACTATTGAAGAATATGTGGGCAACACAGACTGGCGTATCAAGGCCAACTCCAACACCACATACTCTAACGCCGGCTTGGTGAATAACACTGCTGGTAAAGTTATCGCCAACTACTGGCTGGACCAGGTGTACACCCCCGAGGAAGGTGCAGCCCACCGCAATGGCGATTACCATATACATGACCTCGACTGCCTGACCGGCTATTGCGCAGGCTGGAGTCTCCGTGCTCTCCTGAATGAAGGTTTCAATGGTGTGCGCAGCCGCGTGAACAGCCGTCCTCCCAAGCATTTCCGTGAGGCTCTGGGGCAGATGGCAAACTTCCTGGGCATTCTTCAGAGTGAATGGGCCGGTGCACAGGCTTTCAGTTCTTTTGATACGTACCTTTCTCCCTATCTGTTCAAAGACCAGCTGCCTTATGCTGCTGTGAAGAAGGCTCTGCGTGGCTTTGTGTACAACCTGAACGTGCCCAGCCGCTGGGGCCAGAGCCCGTTCACCAATGTGACTATTGACTGGACTGTTCCCCGTGACCTTCGCGAGCAGACCCCCATGTCCAACAACCAGCATATCTTTGAGGGGCTGGAGGATGAGAATCTGCTTGCCATCGCAAAGGAACGCGGCGTGGAGAGCCTGACTGACCTGACTTACAAGCACTTCCAGAAGGAAATGATGGTTATTCAGAAGGCCTTCTACGAAGTGCTTACCGAGGGCGACAGCACCGGCCAGCCTTTCACTTTCCCGATTCCCACTGTGAACATCACGGAAGACTTTGACTGGGAAGGCGAAAATGTGCCGTTGCTCTTCGAGAATGCCGCCAAGATTGGTTCCTCCTACTTCCAGAACTTCGTGGGTTCTCAGTACAAGTACGATGAGAATGGCAACAAGGTTATCGATGAAGAAGCTTACAAGCCGGATGCTGTGCGCTCCATGTGCTGCCGTCTGCAGCTGGACCTGCGTGAACTGCTCAAGCGCGGCGGTGGCCTGTTCGGCTCTGCAGAGATGACCGGTTCCATCGGCGTGGTGACCATTAACCTGGCTCGTCTGGGGTACTTGTACAAGGGTAACAAGAATCTCCTGTACAGCAAGCTGGGCGAACTTATGGACTTGGCCAAGGATACTCTGGAGAAGAAGCGTGTGTTCATTAATACCCTGTATGACCGCGGTCTGTATCCTTATACGAAGCGCTACCTGCCCCACCTCCGCAACCACTTCTCCACCATTGGTCTGAACGGCATGAATGAAATGCTGCGCAACTTCTCCAATGATACGATGAATACCGCAGAACCTGTGGGTATCGCTTTTGCTGAAGAAGTGCTGCACTTCATGCGTGAACGCATCCGTGGCTACCAGGAGACCACCGGCAACCTCTACAACCTGGAGGCTACCCCCGCCGAAGGCACCACCCACCGCTTTGCCCGCGAAGACCAGAAGCGCTTCCCGGATATCATCCAGAGCGGTACTCCCGGCCACCGTTACTACACGAACAGCTCTCAGCTTCCGGCCGGTTACACGCACGACCTCTTCAAGGCTCTGAAGATGCAGGACAAGCTGCAGTGCTGTTACACCGGTGGTACGGTATTCCACATGTACATGAACGAGGCTATATCCTCCCCTGAGGCCTGCCGTGATATCGTACGCAAGGTGCTGACCAACTTCAAGATGCCCTACATCACGGTGACGCCGCTCTTCTCCGTGTGCGAGAAACACGGTTATCTGAGAGGTCGTCATGATTTCTGTCCGCTTTGCGACCAGGAGATTATCGACCGAGCCCGCACCGAGGAACAGCCTGAGCTGCCGCTCTTCTGAAGATTATTCATCAACCCCAAACCAATAGAAATACACAACCATGAGCAACCCCGAAGTAAAACCCGTATATAAGACGGACGAGCAGCTGCTTGCCGAGCACTCCGAGGAGCGCACCAAGTGCACCGTGTATACCCGCGTGATGGGCTACCACCGCCCGGTGGAAACCTTCAATGCAGGTAAGCAGGGTGAGTTCGAGGAACGCGCCCATTTCGAAGAGCCCTGCGGCTGTGGCTGCGACGCCATCCTCAAGTAATTCGCGTTGCGAACCATAGGTTATGCGTCACCCCGCAGATATCACCCCGCTTACCTTTCTGGATTATCCGAAAAAAGCGGCCTGTATCTTCTGGTACACTGGGTGTAATCTGCGTTGCCCCTACTGCTATAACCCGGAACTTGTTCTGAGTCATGGCGGTGGGCAGGATGAGATGGCTTTCCTCCGGGAGCGCGCCGGCTTCTTAGATGCCGTCGTGCTTTCCGGAGGAGAGTCCACCCTCAACCCCGATATTGCTGAAGTCTGCCGCGAGATTAAGAAACTCGGCTATCTTATCAAGGTTGATACAAACGGCAGTAATCCACAGGTTATACGCAATCTGCTGGAAGAAAAATTAATTGATTACGTGGCTCTTGATAATAAGATGCCCTCCACCCGCAGTTGGCGTCTGCCTGGCGGCACGTTGCTTTTCGAGCGCTATCAGGAAACGCTCAAAACCCTTCTTCTGTACGAAGTGGAGCATGAGGTCCGCACCACCGTGCACCCCGGTCTGCTGGATGAAGCCGATATCCTCCGCATGATTCGCGATACCCATGTGCTCGGCTACAACGGTACCTACTACCTCCAGTTCTTCTTTGAGCCGGATAAGGGCAAAACTCTTGGCAATCTGGAGCCGCCCACCCGCCGCTATGACCGCCGCTTACTGGACGATATGAGCCCGCTTAAAATCGGCTATCGCAATTTCCCTGAGGACAGGTATCGCTGATTTTCCGGGTATGAAACGGTGTTTCCTTGCCTGTCTGGCCGCTTCCTGCCTGTTGAGCAGCTGTGTGTTGGATACGCACACGCGCATCGCAGATTATGGGCGCGAGTTTGAGTGCGTGCAGTCGGAAGGACAACGGTGGAGTACGTTCAGAAGCAACCCTTGGGGTAAGCAGATTGATTCGATATATCTCGAAGGCCGTGCTGTTTACTGTACTCGGCGTTCGGCATGGGTGCAGGACCCGTTTAAGCCGGTGCAGGATGCCACCTATACTCTGATTCCGGAAGTGAAACAACAGCCGCTCCTCATATATCGACTGGCGACAATGGAACCTGTGGAGTTGCCTGAGCAGGCTGTGTTGTCAGGGGTGGGCTACCGCCCGGAGCCTATACCTACCGGAGAATCCCGTTGCACGCTGCATGCGGTATGGGCGTATCCTCTCTCTGCTGTAAGTCTGGTGCTGTTGGATATTCCCTCTGTGCTGGCCTATGGTCTTTATTTCACGCTTGCAACGCCGTTCATCGAAATGGGAATAGATCCATTTCCTGATTTATATACACAGGACCAGAACTGCTCTGAGAAGGCATCCCCATTTAAGCCAGTACCTCAACCTCTGCAGAAATAGTAGTCATGTCTTGACAGAGCCGGTCTTTTTGCGCATACTTATTTTTATCACTCAGTCATCCGAGGGTGAAGTACATCTACGGTTCGAATTTGAGGAAGCGGTAAAAACTGTATCTGTTATAACAAAGTCATACAGTGAGCTGAAGAGCGATACGGTACCCGTCTATAAACGAATAGGTTTCAGAGGAGAACTGAATACAGCATAAAATGCCTGATAGTGCAAAAGATAGTGTACATCCGAAGCCGTTGCTGGAGGGTATCTGCGTCGGTGTGTCGGATGGTGATTCGATGCATCTGGAGCTGCCGGATGGTGAGCGGGTGCGCGTTCGTCTCTATGGTATTGATGCTCCGGAGAAGGACCAGGCATTTGCGCTGCCTGCCCGTAAGAAACTGGGCAAACTCATCTATAACAGGCAGATTCGTGTTGAGGTGGTGGATATCGACAAATATGGCCGCTATGTGGGCAGGGTGTATGCCGGGGCGCGATATGTGAATCGCTTCATGCTGAAGGAGGGTCTTGCCTGGCATTACAAGCATTACGCGGCCGATGATGAGCTGTTGGAAGAGGCGGAAGCCCGAGCCAAGGCGGCGGGCAGGGGGATATGGGCATCAACGTCGCCATGTTGTCCCCGCTACTTCAGGACGGAGAAGAGGTTGAAGGAAGAGAGGTAGACTGTCTCTGTTCTAATTGGATTTTCTGTAGTCTCCCAAAAAACAACCAGCCATAGCCTGAGACTATGGCTGGTTGTGAGCTTTGTTAACTCAGCTTATTTCTTTCTGCGGCGGCGAGATGCGAGGAGTACCAGTGCTGCGAGGCTGAGTGTTGCTGTGGCAGGCTCGGGAATTGCCTTGAGTGTTATCATGCCATCTGCATAAGCGAGAGTGTAGTCATAGGCAAGATCAAGATTCTTGAACACGCCGTTGACGTTGAGCATGCTGCCGTCTGTCAGTTCATCCCCGTCCATAGTGAGGGCATCAACGCCTGTAAAGAGAGTTACGCTCTGCAATCCGTACAACTGCTCCAGCATGGATTCTGAAAGAGTCAGTGTCATGCCGGTTGCCAAGGCAACGTCACTTCCCATGGTAAGCGTATCATTCAGAATCAGTACGGAATCGGTACTGAATATCAGATTCGCATTCAGGGTTACACCCATGCCGACCTCAAGGGTTGTGATGCTGAGGTTAGTTTCGAGTGCACTGGTGATGCCGCTGGCTTCTGTTACAGCCTTGCTTGCAGTAAAGAGAGTGCCATCGCGCAGAAGTAATCTGGTAAGGGAGAAATCATCTCCCAGAACCGCACCTGTTCTGGAGCCATTGCAAATTTCTATGCTGGTGAGCTCCTCGTTCAAAGCCGCTTTCAGATCGACCTGTATGTTATCGAGTGTCAGTGAGGTTGCGGTAATGGTTCCGGCGTACGAATCAAAGCCTTCAGCAGAGTCCGAATCAGACACGTTGCGCAGGGTCACATTATCAGCACTGATATTGCCGCCGATTCTGGCAGTATTGCCCACAACAGTGACGCTGGTTGCAGCTCCTTCCTTGCGGGAGGCATTGCCCTTGGTGATATTGCCCGTGATTTCACCACCGGTGATGAGAATATCAACATTGCCAATGGTGCCGGCATCGCCCCCGGCGTTGATGTTGCCGGTAATCTTGCCGCCGGATACGGTAATGCTGGCATTATCAACAGTAGCGCCATTTACCTTTGAGCCGCCAATGATATTGCCAGATACTTCGCCGCCATTGAGGACCAGCTTGACCTCTCCGAGTTTGCCATCGCCGTTGATGGAACCGCCCACGACATCACCACCCACAGTGCCACCATTCATATAGAGATGGAAGGAAGCTGCATCGCCACCACCGTAGGAGCCGGCGATAGCTGCTGTCTGGCCATTGTAAATACCATTGCCGATGGAGGAACCCTCAATCAGCTCGAGGGTGAGGTCGCCACCTGTTGCGGCGTTCATGGCTGCAAAGACGGTGTTATTCACTTGACCAGTCAGCTGCACGTTCACCTCTCCGCTATTGGCAAGATTCGTCATGCCGACCCAGCCGCTGGATGCGGTCAGCTTGACGGTCTTTGCAGAATCAGCGGAGGATACAAGGCTATTGCCGGCAAGAGAGCTTTCTGCTGCATTGGTGAAATCCTTACCGCTGTGCAGATTCGCCACAAAACCATTGATGCTGGCAGCGTCCTGCTTGGTGAGGTATGCGTTTTCTGCAGAGTATAAGCCCGAGGTGGTCGGGGCATAGGCCTGGTCTGCCCAGGTGAGCCCGGTGATGGTGCCTTCTGCACCAGATGCGGAAATGAGAATGCCGTTGAGACCGATCCCCGTGGTCGCATTGAGTCCCTGGCCGATGAGCATATCATCCAGCCACACATAGTAGCCGCTCAACACATTATCTGCGGCGTTGCCATTGTGCCAGGCAACACGCAGGTTTCCTTCATTTGCCAGGGTGGAATTATCCCAGCAGAAGAGCACATCTGAGCCCCACATGATATAGCCCTCGCTCAGGTTCAGTGTGCCGCTGTTTGTGCCGTCGCCAAGGGAGATGCTGAGGGCATTGCCCACTCCCAGCCAGCCGTCCGTCGCGCCATTACCGAAGCTTGCAGAGAAATCAATGGTGTAGCCATCTGCCATGGTGAAAGCATTTTCTGCAACGAGCAGGGAGGAACCGTCTGCAACTGTGCCGATAGTGGCGCCCTCCCATCCGCTGGTACCACTTCTTTCCAGACCGGCAGTGCGACCTCCGATCCCCATGGCACGGGCGAGGTTGCCAGCCATGATGATGGAGCCCTGGTCATTTGGGTGCAAGCGGTCAGAGCTGCTGTTAAAGAAGGCATTGTGCCCCATGTATCGGGTTGATGAGGTCTGGTCAATCATACCGCGGGTGACATCCACGAAGACAACGTTTTTACCTGTCTGTGATGAATAGGCCTTGGTCCACTCTTCGAGGTTGCGGTTGAATTCTGCCCCTGCGTAGTGGTCCATGTCACGGTTGTGGTTGCTGTGGCTTCCCCATGGGGTGATGGAAAGCATGTAGAAGGTATCTCCATCGGTGTATACATCGTCCACAATGGTACTCATGGTTCCCCAGTATTCACTGGCGGTCCAATTGTATTTGTCGTTTGCTGAATCGTAGGTGACTGTGCCACCCAGAACCTTCTGCATCTGGGTCGCATATTGTGCGGTAGTTGGACCGGAATTGGGCGTGTCTGATAACAAATCGTTTGTCCCCATCATGCAGAACCACGTGTTGCTGTTGAAATTCTCAGCAGTGCTGGCAGTAGAGTGTCCACCATAGTTTACGCCGGAGGAGTATGGTGTTCCATTTGCGGTATACGAAGTGCTGCCGGAAATGATGTTGTGGGTGCGACCCGACGCCTGGGCAAGGTGCACATTGGCAAAGTCAGCCCCGCCGTAGGTGTTGCCGGCATCCTCTGTATGCTCGGGGGCGTTGTAATATCCTTCACGCGGTCCGACTATTTCATTCTCGATACCGTTATCGGTCAGTATCTTGAACATCTGCCAGCGGTAACTCTGGTCATTTACACCATGGGTGATGGAATCGCCCAGAAAGGTGACTCGTCCAATGCTGGTACCATCGGTGCGCTGACTTTCAAAGGGAACCGAGTAATCGGGCGGGGGTACATAGGAGCCCGTGTCCAGAGTGGAGACGGTGTTAAGCGTTACGGAGGTTACATAGTTCAGATTCACGTAGTAACCAGATACTCCCGTCATAGAGCCGTACTTCAACGTATCTGCCGTATACAAGTCTTCTGAGCCTTCAGAATTGGTGGCCGTTACCTTGACGCCGTTAGACTTGTTGTTGGAAATTGTGAGCGTGATGTTGCCATCCTCGCTGGTATACTTGCTGAGTTTATCGTAGGAAATGAAATTGTCTGTGGCATTCCAAGCACTTCCTGTCCACCCGGAAATGGTGGGGGTCCGTTTTCCGTTATCGACTTTGATGTCGGCGTTGTCCCCAAGTCCGTAGTTCTGGATTGAGTTTTCCCACATCAGCATGTAGGAACTGCCACTGTAGTCGTTGGAATTCACATAGTTGACCAGTGATTCCAAGTTAATGGTGAGCTGTACTTCCGTGTTGGGCTGGGATTCTACGGCAAAGTAACCTTTTCCATTGTAGATGACATTGTTGGTTTCATCGCACCAGGCGCTGGTGAGATCAGAGTAAGTCGCTGCGTTGATATTACTCAGACTGTAGGCGAGTATGGTTGCCAGGAATAATGTGCGCTTCATGGTGCGTTGAGTGATGAATTTGATATCCCACTAGTCGAGGAGGGATAATGTGTTATTGTAACAGGTCAGTCTGTTAAAGCAAGAAAATATTTACGAGAAGGGGAGTGAATAAGGTGAGGAGAATGAATTAATGTTATTTTTGAACGAAATGAACGTGACAAAGCATTGACAGAGTGCAGGTGGATTGTTAGAATGCAGGCTCTCATGAACAACGACGAAACTAAAAAGCTCGAATCATTAATTCAGGAGCTACAGGAACTGATAATCGAGGTTGCGGACCTTCAGGATGATGTTACCATTACTCCTGAGACACCTCTGTTCACAGAGGACGGTCTTGCTCTCGACTCTATTGACGCGATGGAAATCAGCACCATGCTGCGCCGCCGCTATCATGTGACTCTGGATAAGGAGACTGAGAATGTAGACAGCCATTTTGCAACCGTGGCTACGCTCGCTGCATTTATCATGAAGAATCAGCAAAACTGATAGAGTAATATGACGACCAGAGAAAAAGTAGATGCTTTTGTACGCGAGGTGCTGGAGAATGATTTTTCCATTGAGCTGGAAGGCAACACTCTGAACGACGAAACCAATCTGTTTGAGGAATTTGATCTGGACAGCATAGACGCCGTGGATATTGTTGTACGCGTTCAGAAACAATTTGAAGTGACTCTCACACCGGAAGACTTCAAGGAGGTCCGCAATTACGGCGGATTGCTGGATGTGATATGCAAGGCTGTAGAAGCCGGTGCATGATTCGAGTATTGAAAATTCTGGCAGGAATCTGCGCAGTGTTGTACCCACTGCTCGTGCTGTGGGTACTCACTTCTTTTCGGGAGCATTTGCAGGAGATTTGTTTATATATCTTGCCTGTATTAGCTCTTGTCTGCATTGTTCAATGGTGCAAAACGCGACGCCTGGCAAAATTGCTCAGTCCTGCAGTAGCCCTTCTTCTGTTCGTGGCTGTTGCCGTGACTGATGCCCCGGATTTTTTTAAATTATACCCCATTCTGGTGAGTCTGGTGCTTCTGACTCAGTTCGCAAGCACTTTGATAACACCACCTACGATGATAGAACGTTTTGCCCGGCTGGCGAGCCGTGATGAACCTTTGCCCGATTCAGCAATTTCCTATTGTCGGAAAGTTACATGGGTCTGGGTGGGATTCTTTTGTTTTAATATCGCCGTGTCGACCATTACGGCATTAGTAGGAAATTGGAACATCTGGACTTTATATAACGGCTGTATCTCATACATCCTCATTGGTTTGCTGCTTGCCGGCGAATTTCTGGTGCGATGCTACGTGCAGAATAAACAACGTAATCTGGATTGATTTTCTAACATTATGATTTTGCCATCACGTCTTTTAGTATCAGATATACAGGCAGATACTCCTTTGTTCCGCCGTCGGGATTGCATTGTTAGCCTGGGGGCCTTCCGTAGTGAAGTTGCTCGCCTTGTTCAGGCTATCAAATGTTGTGGAGCAGAAACTGCAGTATTGCATGCGGATGATAACTATGATTTTGCCGTGGGGCTGATGGCATGTCTATATGCCGGTGTCAGGACGATTCTGCCTGGAAACTTGTGCGAAAATACCCGCGCTGGCCTGGAAGCTCCCGGAACTGTCTTCGTGCATGAATTGCCTAAGGCTGAGGGACCTGCCACTTTAACAGCTGTTGATTCTTCGCGCGTTGCGGTTGAGTTTTATACATCCGGCAGCACGGGTGAGCCCAAAAGAATTCAGCGTAGCTTTGCCAACCTGGAGGCTGAGCTGGAGATGCTTGAGGAGGTGTTTCCAGAGAATGAGACACCTACGGAAGTGTTTTCTACGGTAAGTTTTCACCATGCATACGGCATTATTTTCGGCCTTTTGTTGCCAATTAGCCGTTGTATGTTAAGCGATACGATGCCTTTCAGCGGACTGACTCCCTGGCTTAGCCGGGTGGACTCACTGGCTACTCCCGGATGCCTTGCGTGGTTGGTGACAACTCCCGCGTTCCTTCGGGTTTGGGCTGATAATGTGGACCTTTCTCCCTTGGCACACCGCCCGATTCGCTTGCTTTCCGCAGGAGCTCCTTTACCGTTGACGGTGGCACGCAGGGTAGCAGAGGTGACTGATGCCCGGGTTTATGAAATTTTCGGTAGTTCCGAAACAGGGGTAGCTGCATATCGTATGCCATTGGAATCTTCGGAATGGCAACGGTTTGAGCAGGTGCGGATGGAGCTGCACCCTGAAGGAGGGATGCATATTTATTCACCAGCAGTGTTGTCGGGCATGCCTGCTTACCTGGGTGATTCTGCAGAGATTCTGACTGGAGGTCGTTTCCGCCTTCTGCCCAGAGTGGATAGAATAGTGAAGCTGGCCGATAAGCGCGTATCCCTGAGCGAGGTGGAAAAATGCCTTGTGAACAGTGAACTGGTGGACCAGGCCTACGCCCTTGTACCTGCACAACAGCGAGTTGCCCGTATGGCTGTTGCTGTGGTGCCATCTCTGAAAGGAGTGCAACTTCTTCAGTCTGAGGGGTACGCCGGTTTCAAAAAGGCACTTCGTGTTGTGCTTTCACATCAGGTTGAGCAAACGCTCTTGCCCCGAAAATGGCGCATAGTCGGAGAATTGCCCTGCAATGCGCAGGGTAAGGTAACTCAATCTGCCATCGAAACATTGTTCAACTGTTCCTTGCAACTGCCGCTGATGAGACCAGTTGCAAAATCGGCCGATAGGCTGGTGTTCAAATTGTTGTATGTGAAGGATTCTGCGTATCTCACCGGGCACTTCCCGGGATATCCCATTGTTCCAGGCGTGGTTATTCTACAGAGCCTGAGTGTTCTGCTGAACAATTACTGGGGATTACGTGCAGACGGTATTGTACGTCTCAAATTCTCAGCTGAAACATTGCCTGGTAATGAGCAATTAGTCACGCTGAGCCGCAAGGGGGACTCGGTCACTGCGGAAATCCTGCTGCTTCACAATGAAGCAAAAGCGTGCCAGGGTCGCCTTTCTGTGTGTGGATCCGGAAAGAGCCCGGCATATTTAATCTAATCCCAGGCGCGCTGCTATTTCCTTACTGAGTCTCACGGCTTCAGGGTGTGCGGGCTCTCCTTTTCTGGCCGTGATGGAATCGTGTAAGGTCAGCGTGAATACGGGGCAGTGTTCACCTACATACCACCATGGGACTTCCTTGGTCAGGAATGGCTGGCTGGTTTCAATACGAATGGGGACAATGGGGGCTCCACTGCGGATGGCCAGGTGGCACGCACCCCTGTGAAGCTTGTTTTTCTTGCCGGGACTTGTCCGGGTCCCTTCTGGGAAAATAATAATGTTAAAACCCTGTTTGATGGCTTCTTCGGCATGTTCGAGCATGGCTGAAGAATTGCCGTCATTCACAATACAGAGTCTGCGGAGAATGGGTCTCAGGAAAGGCCACCGCATCAGCGCCGGCTTCACAATCAGCATGCATTTCGGGATGATGGCTGTCAGAATGACCACATCTATCAACGATGGATGATTAGCCACAATGATGGAGGAGCGAATTTGCTCCATTTCCCGTTTCTGCGGTGCATTGAGTCGGAGATTCCATGTGCTCCGCAGCAGCAGGCACATGAGCTTCCATGAATACTGCAGGGTTCTGCTACCCAGTTCCCGCTCTCTTCTGTTCGGGAAAAAGGGTCTTAGTATCAACAATACAATAGACACACACAGCCCTCCGAATCCGAAGAGAAAATAATCCATAACCGCGAGTACGCATCGTACGCGGGTCGGAAAGCTCATGGGCGGGAGTTTGTGTTCCATGTTGTTTGAAGCTCGCTGAAGGTTGAGGGAAGGGGGGTGCTGTCTCCTGAGGTAATCAGTAAAGCGGCGGAGTTCAGTTCCGGATAAGTATCGCCGTATACGAGGAGACAGTCGCCACCATTCCTGCAGAACATGGATGCTTCAAGTATGCCCATGGCTAAGGAACCCTCGCCTGCGGCCAGAGTTGTACTGTTGTTCTGGTTGTGTGATGCAAGTCCCAGCAATGAGGCGGTTGCATTGTGAACAGAAAGAGAGAATCCAGCCGGTGACATTTCGCCATATTCTCTCCATTCCTCAAACAAAGCGTGCGTGCGTTCAAGTTCTCCGTGTCGACTCGCATAGACAACCGGCAACTGTAAAATTCCATCTCCGCATTCAGCAACAAGTTGAACCACGCAGGATAGACAGGCTTTGCTCAGATTGCTGAGCCGCCTGGGAGGCGCGCAGGGAAAGACTCCACGAGGTATGCCACCGGGAGCTTCTGTGCAGAATACGGCTGCTTTAATCGCGTATGGTGCGTTCAGTTTTCCCATTTGCGGAAAATAAGGCTGGTGTTGATGCCGCCGAAAGCAAAGTTATTATTCATTACATACTCTGTTTCGATGGTTCTGCCAGAGCCGGTAATAAAGTCCACTCCGTGGCAGTTTTCGTCCAGGGTATTGAGATTGAGATTCGGATGGAACCAACCCTCCCGCATCATGATGATGCTGACCATGGATTCCAATGCACCGCATGCACCCAGTGTATGACCGGTGTAGCTCTTGAGTGAACTGCCGGGAACAGGTGTGGTGAAAATAGTGCGAGTTGCCGTTGTTTCTGCAATATCTCCATTCTGTGTCCCTGTGCCATGCATGCTTACATAGCCAATGTCTCCGGGGGTGAGCCCTGCAAGTTCGAGCGCTTCTGCCATGGCGTTTTTCATGGTTTCTGCGTTCGGGTTGGTTACATGCATGCCGTCCGTATTGGTGCCGAACCCGACCAGTTCTGCGTAGATGCGAGCTCCGCGTGCAAGTGCGTGTTCAAGCTCTTCGAGAATGAGGGTACAGGCGCCTTCTCCAAGCACAAGTCCATCACGATTTGCATCAAATGGTGCAGGTGTTATCTCCGGAGTGTCGTTACGCGTGCTTGTAGCAAAAAGTGTATCAAACACGGCGGTCTGTACAACGTTGCATGTTTCTGCTCCGCCGGCAATCATTACATCCTGTCTGCCCATAAGGATTGCTTCATATGCCATGCCGATGGAGACACTGCCGGATGTACAGGCTGTGCTGCTGTTTATCAGCCTTCCCTTGGTTCCGAAGAAAAGTGAAAGATTCACCGGAATGGTCTGTCCCATCATTTTGATGTAGGTGGTAGAGTTCATGTCCCGCGTGCTTTTCTCTTCAAGCAGGGTGACGCACCCTTTCATGGCTTGAAGTGAGCCGGAACAGGAACCATACGCTACGCCGGTGCGTCCGCTGGTCAGTACTTCACTGCCTTCCAGACCAGCATCGCGCAAAGCTTCGCGTGTGCAATCAACAGCCATCAGCGAAACACTGGACATGGTGCGCGTCTTTTTGCGCGGAAAATCTGCTGGAGGCGTGTAGTCCTTAAGCGTTGCAAAAAGATGAGAGCGCAGACCATGAATATCGACCCACTCATCCATGTGACGTGTGGCATTTTTCTGCGCTTTCAGGTTCTGCAGAATCTCTTTCTCTGTACGCCCCAGCGTGCTGATGGCGGCCATGCCTGTGATGACTACTCTTCTGCTCATACTAGACCTCCGTTTACGTTAATGACCTGGCGGGTAATATAGGATGCTCCATCCGACATAAGGAATGCTACGGTAGCTGCGATGTCTTCGGGCTTGCCCAGTCTGCGCAGGGGAACCATCTTCTGCATTTCTTCCAGGGGAAGTCCTTCAATCATGTCAGTTTCGATAATGCCAGGGGCGATACAGTTCACTGTGATTTTTCGTTTTGCCAGTTCCAGAGCCAGCGCTTTGGTTGCCCCGATGATGCCAGCCTTGGCTGCGCTGTAATTTACCTGTCCACGATTACCGGCAACTCCCGAAACTGATGAAATGGTAATGATTCTGCCGCCTTTTCGGCCTTGAATCATCGGCATGACGCAGGGCGACAGGATATTGTAGAAAGAGTCCAGATCGGTGCGGAGTACTGCATCCCATTGTTCTCCTTGCATGGCCGGGAAGGGTGTATCCCGGGTAATGCCGGCATTGCACACGATGCCGTAATAGGGACCGTGTTCCTCAATATCTGCTTTCAATGCCTGAATTGTTGCGTCTCTGTCCGCAATGTCAAACATGAGCACGCGACAGGGGGTGCCGCCAGCTGTGAGCTCTGCAGCCAGGTCATCGCATGCCTGACGATTGTTGCGGGCGTGCAGGATGAGGGCGTATCCTTCACTTGCGAGCTTGCGCGCAATGGCAGCACCTATGCCGCGACTTGAGCCTGTAATCAGGCACCATTTAAGAGAAGGGGAATGAGGCATATGGAGAAAAAAGATGGATGAAAGTTCAGTTTATATAAGAGTTAGTGCAGAGCTCGCATGTTATATCACTTAACGCCTCCTCATGTCAACGTAAAATTGAATATGTGCGAGTCATTAAATACGAGTTGACAAAGATGCCGTTTTCTGTTACATATCTGGGGCTAATTATTATCATGAAATCAGAACCTCGTAGGCGCAAACGTAATACTCCCCCTCGTATGGTGCGTGCTTTGGCTGCAGCTCAGCAGATTGCTTTTGGCCCGCTCGCATTCCAGGCTGTTCGAGCCATGCTCAAATGCGGTATGCTGGAATATCTCGAAAATAATCAGCCTGCGACAAGAGCTGATCTTGTTTCCCGTTATGGCCGATATATGGCTGATGTGCTCACGGAATCCGGTGTGACTGCTGGGGTACTGACTGAATCAGAGGATGGTACGTTGACGCTTAGTGATGTGGGATACTGCTTGCTGAGCGATGAAATGACCCGCGCCAATTTTGATTTTGTGGCAGACGTATGTTATCTTGGAGCTGATAAACTCTGGGAGTCTCTGGAGGAAAGTAAACCCGCCGGGCTTAAGGTGTTTGGCGAATGGCCCACCATTTATGAGGGCCTTTCGCGCCTGCCGGAGCCAGCCCGCACAAGCTGGTTTACGTTTGACCATCTCTACTCTGATGCTTTCTTTGCACAGGCTATTGAGTTGATGCGCACGAATGCGTCTCTTGAGAATGTGTTTGACGTAGGTGGTAACACCGGTAAGTTTGCCGGATGTCTCCTGCGCACGGTGGAGGATGCCAATGTGACGATAGTCGATCTTCCGGGCCAGCTGGAAATGGCCCGTGCTAATATGGCATGGGCAGGGGAGCGTTGCCGTTATGCTGCCGCGAATGTGCTGAGTGATGCACCCTGGCCTACTGGAGCAAGCGTGGTGTGGATGTCTCAGTTCCTGGACTGCTTCTCACATGAGCAGATAGTTCATATCCTGCGCAAGGCTGCAGCCGTGCTTTTGCCTGGTGGTAGCATTTTCATTTCTGAGCCGTTTATAGATTGTCAGACATTTGATGCCGCCGCATATTCCCTGGCACAGGGCTCCCTGTATTTCACATGCATGGCCAATGGTAACAGTAAGTTCTATACTGCTGCTGAAATGGAGGAATGTGTGCGTGAAGCAGGGCTTGAGGTCCGCCAGTCCTGGCATTCTCTTGGTAAGTATCAGTACTCGCTCATGCAATGTGTGCTCGCGTGAACAGAGAGACTCACGTGAGTAGCCTGGGTATCAGACTCTTGCTGTGGGTCTATCGTCACTGCGGTCAGCGCACATGTCGGGTGCTGGTTGCTGTCGTCATGGCTTTTGCGTATCCCTTTTTACGTAGGGCTCGCTATGCATCGGCCATATTCCGGCGGCAGTGGAGCCAGTTTACCGGAAAACGTGCGTTCAGCGGGTTTTCACATTTGCGCACATTTGCGTATACACTGGCAGATCGCCTGGCATGCCGTGCCGGTATGTTCAATATGGAGCGCGTGCGCGTCTGCACACCAGCTGCGTATGAGGAATTGACAAATCTGTACCGGAAGGGGTGTGGTGTGTTTTGTGTCACATCGCACCTGGGGTGTTTTGATATGCTCCGGGTGTTGTTTGATTGCACCCGCGGCGATATGCCTGGTGAGATACATGTATTCATGGATACGACAGCTACGCAGTCTTTTGCCAGACAACAGTTGCGGTTCGGTGGCCGTAGTCTGGAAACGTATGTGCACGCCGTACAGGATTTGGGCCCCGCTTTGTCCCTAGAGATGGCTGAAAAAGTAGAAAATGGTGCCATGGTGGTAATGGCTGGGGATAGGACATGGCGAGAAGGAGAACGAGCCAACTATTCAGCCCCCTTCCTGGGACGTGAAGCTAGTTTCCCCCGGGGATGTTTCCGCTGGGCAGCTTCGCTCGGTTGTCCTGTGTATTCATTCTGCCTTGCAGAGAATGGAGGTATGTATGATTTACATGTTGAATGCCTTTCTGCGGCAGGTGAACTCAAGGCAGAACCCCTTGCCATGCAATTTTCCAGGATGCTTCAGCAGCTATGCTGCCTGTATCCTGAAAACTGGTTTAATTTTTATAATTTCTGGAAATGAAACGTCTCATCATCACACTGGCTGCTCTGAGTCAAGGCGTGCTTGCTTCCGGCTCCATGCCGGATTTCCCTGTTAATAAAGTGACTGATTATGCGTCATTGCAGACATGGATTCACCAGGCGCCCCACACTACTGCATCATTCTCACTGGAACGCACTATGCCATCAGGCCGTATCCTTAAAAGCAAGGGGCGTTTTGAGTATCGCCTGGGACAGGGAATGCTGTGGCGCACGGAGTCTCCGGTTCGCAATGCGATGCTGATTACTCCGGAGGCCTTATCTGTGTATGATGCAAAGGGACGCGAGCTTCGCCGTACCGATTTGCAAGGTGTTCCATCGGGGCGACTCACTGGTGCATTTACACAGCGGATGGATCCTTCGTTCTTGAAGCAAATGGAGCGCATGTTCCATATCACATGCCGTACAGATGTGCCTAACCATGTACTTGAGGTTGGTCTTAAGGCCCGACATGAGTCGAATGACCTTCGGTGGATGCTGTTAGTGATCCGTAAAGGAGAATTGAGTAATGTTTATTACGAATCCGCCCGACAAGGGAAGACCAGCGTAACGTTCTCCAATGTACACAATGGGGAAAGCGTGCCCGAGACTCCTTTTAATCTTCTTCCATGAATGGGGAATTCATCAAGCGAGTATTGGCTTGCTTAGTGCTATCTGCCGCTGTTGCCGTGTTATTGCTGCGGGGGGTGCATGTTCACACCAGTTTGTATGATTTGCTGCCGACTGGTGGGGACAGCAGTGCTACGCAGCTGCTGGAACGTATGGCCAGAACCAGCAGTCGCCAGGTGAATTTGCTTGTAAAAGGCGAATCTGAGCAGGCTGTGCTGGAGCGTGCCGGAAAACTCTGTAAGGCTCTTCCGGAAGGTGTCAGACCGATAACAGACCAGTCCAGTATGGGGAAAGTTGGCGAGTTCCTGCACCCTTACAGATTTCAGTTGCTTTCGCCGAGACACCACTCAGCCCTGCAGCAAGGCGATACTCAGTCTTTGTGTGATGAAGCTCTGGCCAATTTATATAGCTTCGTACCTTTATCCCTTTATCCCGTGGATGAAGACCCGTATGGCTTTGCAACCAGTTTCCTGCTGGAAAATCCGCTGGTCCGGCAGAATGGATTTGAACCGCGTGATGGTATTCTTCTGACAAATCGCGGAGGTGTGCATTATGCGTATATTCCCCTTTTGCTTCCGGAGTCCGCGGCTGATTCGCTGGACGAACTTCAGGCACAGATGTCAGCCATTGCAGAAGTCTGCCAGGGGAATGATGTGCTGCTGTGCGGAATCCCTGTACACACTTGGCGTGCAAGTAGTTCCAGCCAGCAGGCCATGGGGATTTTAAGTGTGTTGTCGCTTGTCATCATTGTTGCCTTGTTCCTGTGGGTCTTTTCTTCTATACGGGGCATGTTGATTATGAGTGTAACACTGGCTGCTGCAGCTGTGGTAGCCCTGGGCGTAGCCGTGTTGATTCATGGCAGCGTTCACATTCTATCCTTGGTCTTTGGGTGTTCTCTCGTTGGTATCTCAACAGATTATATTGTACATTACATGGTGGGGCACCATGGAGAGTGCTCTTCCGATGTCTCTCCTGTATTGCGCCGCTCTTTACTCATGGGGCTTCTTACCAGCACGATGGGGTACGCAACTTTTTATGTCGCCCAGGTTGATTTGCTTGGGCAGATAGCAACGATATCCATTGCTGGACTTGCTGCGTCCATGTTGTTCATATTCGTCTTTTACCCATGGATATACAGGAAATACATGCCTATCAGGCTTGTGCCTGTTTCCATCAAACTGGGTGAAGTGGTAGCCCGGTGGTGCATTCCATCCTGGCTTCCGTGGTGCGTAGCATCCGGGGCACTGATACTTGCTGTTATTCAGCTTCCGGTATGCGATGACCTTCGTAGTTTTTACCGCCCTGAGCCAGCTTTGCTGGAAGCTGAGAAAGAATTGGCTCAGCTCAATGGAATGGAGCAGGGGGTAGTCACGTTCGTGGTTCGCGGTGCTGACACGGAGGAAATCCTGCAGCGCCAGGAAGAATTGGGCGCTGCCTTGGTGAAGGCCGGTGTGCCCTTTTATACATCCGCTTCAGCGATTGTTCCTTCAGCCGCCCGGCAGAAGGAAAACTTTGAATTAGTAAAGAAGCTGGTTGCAACACATGCTGAGGAGGTGCCTGTAGAGTTGCCGGAGTCGTGGCCCGGCCCCTTGTTACCTGAACATTTGATGCGAGCAGATTCTCCCTTTGTGTCTCTGGCTTCGTTGTGGGGGGATGGATGCGGCCTTGTGCTGGTTCCGGGAAATTGTCAGGCTCAGCTTAAATCCCTGCCTCAGTATCCGTGGTTGGAAGAGGCCGACCGTTTTGCTGAGCTCCAGAATCAGGTAAGACTCTGGCGTGAACAGCTCATGATGCTACTGGCTGTGGTGCTCGGTCTTGTGCTGGTTGTCCTGTCTGTTTGCTTTGGCTTGCGAAGAGCACTGCGTATATGTGGCCCTGTGGTTGGCGGGGTTCTGTGTATATTCGGTGGTCTTGCGCTATTTGGAGTGCCTCTTACGCTTTTCCATGTGCTGGCATGTTATCTGGTGCTTGGCCTTGGCTGCGATTATGCAATCTTCCGGGCAACTCATGAACCTGCCGGAGCCATCACGGCTCTGGCCGTGTGTATCTCATTCCTGACCTCCTGGAGTGTTTTCGGAGTCCTTGCCTTTACCAGTTTTTCTGTAACTCAGGATATGGGCGTGGCTGTAAGTCTGGGGCTTACCGTGGCCTATGTGCTCTCACCAGCCGCCACGGGTGCAGCAGCGCAGCGGTGCAAAGCTTTGTGTGGGCCCAGGAAATAACGAGATTATCTCGAAGCATCCGGAAATTGGAGCGTCCTCCTTCAGGGTAGCAGACCCGCACGTTCTGGGTGGAAACAGGGATGCCAGCCCAGTAACAGCGCACCAGTAGCTCAATATCTCCGGCCATACCGGGTTCTACGGACTTCCGATTCAGAATTCTCATTGTCCTTTCCAGTGGATATAATCGGAATCCGCACATAGCATCCACCTTGCAGGCTCCTGCGGTTTCCAACCAGACGAAGAAGTTTGTGATTCGTCGTCCCTTCAAGCGGGCTGTTGGTGCGTCCTCACCGTATTCCGGCTGGCCGAGAATAAGATGAGTGGGCAATTTGCGTGCCTGTTCTTCAAACTGAGGAATAGCTATCGGGTCGTGCTGTCCGTCTGCATCACATTGGAGAACATGCGTATAACCTGCGGCAACTGCTGCGTTCATGCCTACGGTCATGGCTCCCCATTTTCCCTTATTTTCCGGAATCCTGATTAATCGGGCTCCTGCTGCTTCTACTGTGGCGGTTATGATTTCTGCCTCGGAGGAGGAACTGCCGTCATCCACCACAATGACAGGGATGCCGTACGCTGCAACGGTGGGCAGGTACGCAGATAATTCCTTCCCATGATTGTAACAGGGAATGACGATGCAGAGTGAGAAAGACTGGGGCATGGACTTAATTGGTGTCGTCTGCCAGGGCTTTGTTTACCAGATCGATGAAATACGGCGGGTTGACAATATCTGTCTTGCCGGTTTTGATATTTACAGCCATCTGCATGGTTTCCCCCTTTGTCAGCAGTTCCTGAGTTTCTGCATCGCGTACGCTGAATGCAATCGTGAGGGAATTCACATAGTCTTTCAGCTCTGCTGTAATGGCAAGTTTCTGGTTGAGTGTTGCTGATTTCAGGTACTTGCAGCGTAATTTGACAACTGGCCACATGTGCCCCAATTCCGCCATTCTGGTGTAAGTAAGTCCGAGTTTAAGAACCAGCTCTGCTCGGGCTTTCTCAAATAAATTGATATAGTTGCCGTGCCAGACCACGTTCATGGGGTCCATTTCAAAAAAGGAGACTTGGTGGTATACCGTTACTTTCATGGTGATTAATCTTCTCGATACACTGTAATTTCTGCTTCGGAAAGTAATTGTTCTCCGGCGCGGATGCAACAGGCAAAGACACCGACAGGCGGCGCATTCAGTACACTTTTTGCTTCCACCTGTAAGGGAACATTGATGGGAAGAGCTGTTGTATAGACTTTGTATTGTTTGACGGAAAGAAGCTTACCTATGCTTGCCGGCTTTTTCCCGGTTACTTTATCAGAATATCCACAAAACAGGCCGATTGCCTGAGCCTGAATCTCAATGGCTGCAGCAGGTGAAACTCCGCCGAGCTCTGAATCGTACAGTAAATCTTTTTCACTGCATTCAGCGGAAGCAAGAATGAATTCCTTTTCGAGCTGAACATCCAGTATTCCCTTAACCAGGAGCATGGGTGGCCGATGCGGCAGTAGTTCTGTGATGTCAAAATCAAACATGACGAGAGAGTAGAAGCGCAATGTTGTTTCCTCCGAAGGCGAAAGAATTGCTGATACAGTGCTGCAGGGGACGCCGGGAGCAATCCGACATATTAACACCGTGAGGAATTGTTTCCAGCCATGGCTGAAGCGGGAGTTTTGTTTCGCTTCGTTTCAGAAGAGCTGTGCAGAATGCTGCTTCAAGGGCTCCTGCAGCTCCGAGCGTATGCCCGGTGTACGGTTTGGTGCTGCCACAGGGTGGTTGATTTGTTCCAAAACAGGTTCGCATAGAGTCCAGTTCCATGCTGTCATTAGCATCAGTCCCTGTTCCGTGCAGGTTCACGTAATCGATATCCTGAGGGGAGACTCCTGCCATATCCATGGCCATGCGCATGGCGCGGACTGCCTGTGCACCGCCTGGTTCGGGGGTTGTTGTGTGGTAGGCATCTGCCGTTTCTCCATAACCGGCAAGGATGATATCGCCGGATTTGGCTTCTCTTCTGGTCAGAAGAAATAGGGCGGCGCCTTCACCGTGGTTGACGCCTCCGCCTTGAAGAGTGAATGGGCGACACCGTTCATCCGAAACGAGTTGCAGGGCATCAAACCCGTGTAGTGCATAGTTGCAAAGAGCATCGCCACCGCCCGCAATGACAGCATCACATATACCAGCTTCCAGCAATCTGGATGCACTTGCCAGGGCTTTAGCAGAGGAAGAACATGCTGTGCTTAAGGTGAACGCCGGGCCTTTTGCCCCCGTGCAGTCTGCAATAAAGCTCGCGACATTGCCAACCTCCAGCAGAGCGAGGGCATCATCATCGCGTTTCCCTTGTGTCCATTCACGGTGATATTCCTCTATCCCGGAATTACTCGAACCCAGTACAATTCCCAGTCGAGCGGGGTGAATGCCTTTCCACGCATTGTCTAAGCGCTGCAGACAATGGAGTATGAGGGCGTTGGTTCTCGTGTTCCATCGGGTGTCTGAAATTTCCGGTAGGGCCTGACAGACACTTCCTGCGGGGACCATTCTGCCACCAACTTCGCGCATTTCCATAGGACCGTATACGCCTTGGTCGAGAGACTGAAGGATTGTTTGCTCCTGGCTGCCCAGGTTGCAAATCATGGATATATCTTCAATGACGCAGACTTTCATTGGTGTTGAGAGAGTGGAGAGTCAGTTAGAGTATTGTGTCGGATCGAATACGCCGGCTGAGGCAAAGGAATCTCTTCTTTCCCGGCAGGTGGAACACTGGCCGCAGTGCAGTTCTCCTCCACAGTAGCAGGAATAGGTGTGGGCGAAATCCACACCTAATTCCGCCCCGATAGCTGTGATTCCGGCCTTTGTATAGGATATGAACGGCCGTAGTATCTGCAGGTTTGCATATGTGCCATGGGAAATAGCAGCAGACATGGCAGCCATGAACTCCTCCCTGCAATCCGGGTAAAGAGCATGGTCGCCTCCGTGTGCGGCAATTACCAGACCTTCGGCTCCCTTGCTTTCCGCTATACCGGCGGCTATGGAAAGAAAAATGCCGTTTCTGAAAGGAACAACCGTCTGTTTCATGTTCTCCACTGCATAATCTCCGGTAGGAATGGCGTCTGCACCGTTCAGCAAGGCGCTTTCCAGATGGGCGGAAATGGGGCGCAGGTCTATTTCGTGGTAAGGTATCTCTGCTTGTTCAGCCTGCCAGCGGGCACAAGCGAGTTCCCGAACAGCATGGTTGCTGCCGTAGTCGAAAGAAAGGGCGCAGACCACCTCATGATGGCGTAGTGCCCAATGCAGGGCAGTCGTGGAATCCAGACCGCCGGAGAGGAGAACTGCTACCTTCATGCAGGTCGGTTCTCTGGATTATGTTCGGCCTCGCAGGTAAGCTGAATGCCGCCTCGGGCACCGAAGCGCCCGGTCACCTTCATCCAGGCGGGGGCAACAGCTGCCACGAGGTCATCCAGAATGCGGTTTACCACCTGCTCATTGAATGCAGCGTAGTTACGGAAAGAAACGAGGTAGTATTTAAGACTCTTCGTTTCTACCACTTTTTCGGCAGGACAATAAGTAATGGTGAGGTGACAGCTGTCAGGCTGACCGGTCACTGGACACAGTGAGGAAAACTCGTGTGTATCGAGAGTAACCGTGTAACGGCGCTGCGGACTGCGGTTCGGGAAAGCCTCAAGCTTGGCTTCCTCCGGGCTGTGGAAGAAATCAGTGTGCTTGCCGAGCAGAGAAAGATTCTTATTATCCATAGTAATGTTTCAGGAATTAGGCTTTTGTGAGTTTGTAACCATCTTTACCGTCCTTCATAGCCCAGCCGAGCTCCGCCAGCTTGCTTCGAAGCGCATCGGCAGTGGCCCAGTCCTTAGCCTGTCGCGCTGCCCAGCGTTCATCGGCAATGGCCTTGATATCTTCCGGCACTTCGATATCAGCATCGGGATCAGGCAGCTGCAGACCGAGGGCTTCCATAATGAAGCGGAAGGCTTTCCAGGTCTTTTCTGCTTCATCGTCGGTCATATCTGCGGGCTTGATACCCTTGATGGCGCTGAAGACATGTCCCAGAGCTTCCGGTCCGTTCAAATCATCTTCCAGACTGTCCCACGCGGGTTGGAATGCGCCGAGAGCAGGGGCTTTCTTGACGAAATCCCGGTAGGTCGGTTCTTTGGCAGCGCTCGCCTTTGCCAGCTCTTTGTCGAAACGCCCCAGCTTATTGAGGGCGCTGGTGGCATCTTTCATGCCGGTTAGGGTGAAATTGAGCGGACGCCGGTAGTAGGCACCGGCCAGCACATAGCGAAGGGCGGCGGGTGAGTAGCCCATTTCCTGCAGCTGATCCAGCGTGTACATGTTGCCGAGGCTCTTGCTCATCTTGGCGCCATCCACCAGCAGGTGGGTTATGTGGAACCAGTGCCGAGCAAAGTGTCCACCACAGGCGCAGCGGCTCTGGGCAATTTCGTTTTCGTGGTGCGGGAATACCAGATCTACACCGCCGGAATGCAGGTCGAATGTGTCGCCGAGGTATTTGTGACTCATGGCTGAACATTCCAGATGCCAACCAGGACGTCCTTCTCCCCAGGGAGAAGGCCAGAAATTCGGGCCATCTTCCGGGCGACGGGCTTTCCACAGCACAAAGTCGGCAACGCTGTCTTTCTCGTACTCATCTGTATCGGCACGGGAATTTGCTGTCTTGCCCAGGTCGAGATCCTGCCGGTCCAGATGAGCGAGTTTACCATACTCCGCGTATGAGGAAATGCGGAAATAGACAGACCCGTCTTCGCTCTGGTAGGCGTGGCCGCCATCCATTAATTTCTGCACGATATCGAGCTGTTCCTTGATGTGACCCACGGCGCTGGGCTCCACATGAGGCGAGAGGCAGTTGAGAGCCTTGCAGTCATCGTGGAACTTGGCTGTCCACTTAGCGGTGTATTCACCCAGCGGTACACCCTGAGCCTGAGAATTGCGAATTGTTTTGTCGTCTACATCTGTCAGATTGCGGACATGCTTGGTGCGCAGACCGCCTAGCTCGACTACACGGCGAAAAACATCCTGGACCACGAATGTGCGGAAATTACCAATGTGTGCTGCTGCATACACAGTGGGACCACAACAGTAGAAGCGCAGCTGTTTGCCGTCTTCTGCCTGCACGGGCTTCATTGCCCCCGACTGTGTATCGAAAAGATGTAACATAACGCGGGGAGTATGCCTTGAACTGCACTGTTTGTCAAGCTTTCGGGATGTCAGTCCGTGGACTTTCCGTTGCGGGAGGGTCGTATGGCTGAACCTGGTAACACCGCCGCAGAATAAGGCGTCTTGGCATGCGCACATCTGAGGGCTTGAACCATACTTCAAACGCTGCTCCAAAGTATTGGTGCTGTTGCCCCAGACGTATGGCGAAAAGCGGAGTGTTTTTCGGGAAAATATTTGAAATATCGCCACCGGCGGTGCTGCGTATCCAGTCGGGAACGGATTCCTGGATGTCGTGCCGGAATAATTCATCCGGGTTTGATGAATACCTGGCCGGACAAGTCAGAAGCCTGAGAGTCTCGTCCGTTCCCATATCCTTGATGTAGATGAGGATGATGCCCGGTTCTCCAGGGTTCGCGTATAGTTCGGCCTGGTAAGTGCCTTCCTGTGCCAGAGGTTCGCTGAGACGGAACTCCGGAGTGTTTCCTGGATATGATTCACGCCCGCTAAGCATGCGCTGCACCGTTTCCGGTGTAGGAGCTTCTACGAGAGCTTGCATGCGAGCATCTGTTGCGGCAATGGCTGCATTGATGGCGCTGTAAGCGGTTTCACGGTGCGCACTGCCACGCCAGGCCAGTAAGAGCATGTGGTTCCGCCCAAGATCAAGCGCTATATCTGGAATCTGTTGGGGAGATTTCTCTATTTCCGGGAAGTCGCCGCCCGGCTGAACGACTGCGTATCCTTGAGGTACCGGATCGCCTTCTACAAGTCTGCGGAAGCAGACATGCACCAGTGACGGCGCACCCGCTGCAGTGGGAGGCACCATGACCAGGTGCCCGGGTTTGGAGTAGAATGTATCATCGCCATCCTGCCCTGACCAGCGAGGGGAGGATTCTATGTAGTTGCGGAACAATTCTGCATATTCCTCTTCAAGTTTCAACAAGTTGGGCGCTGCGGCCACCTTGTCTGTCGCATGATTTCGCGGGTCGATGGGAATGACTAGGGAGGATGGCCCGTTGAGTTGCTCTTTCGGTGAATAAAGCGTATCAGAGTTCTGAATCGGCTGGTTATCCAGATTGGTACGAGGTGGCTGTACATCTGCCGCTATTGCCAGCAGTACATAAAAGATTCCGCCTGCACCCCAGATAACAAGCCATTTGAAAATCTGGCTGAACGCACGAGTGTTGCTTAATCTGAGCATGTGTATTGCTGCAGATGTAAGCATCAGGATTGCGGATGTGCAGATGGATATTAATAATCCCGCCCCTGCGTATCGCAATATCATCGCTTGTGTACCGGTGGGGCATATTTCCGGGAAGAGGATGGGAACACAACAAGACAAAACGGCAATTACCCCTAAGATGTGAAAGATGGTGGGGTATAGGAGCAATCTCCACAGGGATACGAATCCCTTTCTCATCTTGCAGCCTCCCGGAGTTTTGCTGCTTCTTCGTGCTGCATGATGAACTTCAGCAATTCAACGTGAGGAGATGCTTCTCGCAGTTCTTCGTAGCGGGTGCGGAAAGCTGGACGAAGTTCGGGGCGCAGAATCACCTGGTCATTTTCTACGATGCCTTCCATCATGTCCGCATGATTGGGCATGTTGTGCTTGCGGATTACGGCGGCTGCTGCTTTGAACTGAGCCCCCGTTACATACTCCATGCGACCTCGGCGTATGGCTGAATCTGCCCGTAAGGCATCACGAATTTCCTGAAGTTCTGGTGCCGTAAACCTGGTGAAGTCAGATTCCCAGGGCAGCGGAATTCCTTTGAGCTTCATTTGTAACGACAGGGCTGTGTGGATAATCTCCGGGTCAAAGGCGGCTGCGTATTTCTGCAGTTCCGGCATGGCTCCTGTTTTTTCCTGGTTGGTGAGCATTTCGAGCAGTTTGGACATGGGCTCGGATGCTGCACACTCAATCATGTCGTCTTTGCTCACAGGAAGGAGGGTTCCCAGTTTATGCAAGGCTTTGCGCAATAAATCAGGATTGACTTTCCACCCCATGCTGTGGAGGGTATCCAGCAAGTGTGCCGGTATTTCTTCCAGAAAATGCTCGCCGTGTTCCCACAGTGTAAGTGAGTTGATGAACCCTTCCGCTGCCTGGGGGCTTGCAAGATGCATGAAGGTAAGACAATCTGCAAGTGCACCTTCGGGAATACGGGAAAGAGAGGACGCTCCCAGGTAGTTCTGAATCATTCTCTGGGCTCGCTCAAGGGCGGGGGTACAGTATCGGCGGGTCAGGTACTCATGACTGCCGGCAGATTTGGAAAGCAGGGCCTGATTATTGCGGAGCTTCATGTAGCGGAGGAGTGCCCCTTCATCATGAGGAATGCGCAGAGCCAGTTCTCTCGGTAACAGGTTTTCCGCTGTGAGCCGCTGGTAGAATTCCGGCATGCCAGCCAGGTAGAAGACGGCATTGCATCCTGCTTTGTTTTCATGCAAGGGGTCATGGCCCTGCATGAGCAGGTTCTTCAGAAACGGCTCCATGAGTTGTACCCTGGCGGCAGAGGGCATGGCGTATGCAGCTCTTGCTGCAGTAATGAGCAGCGTGTCTCCGTTGGGTGTTTCATCCGTCAGATAGATGACGTCCAATAATGACGGTAATATCTCCACGGGAGAAGCGGACGGCTTCCCCTCCGCGACTGCAAGACCTGTCGCGCCAAGAACAACCAGTACTTTGTGCCACATACCCATTACCTGAGCTTAATCTAATGGAATTCCGGGCATCTGTCAATCTGTAATTTGAGGAGACCGGACTACAAATGCAGAAGCGTTTGCAAGGATGAAGTTTGCAGTTGCTATTTCGAGTTCAAACTTCCAGGATTCATTGTCGGCAGTAATCCGGTCCAGTTCTTCTGGGTCGTCCATGGCTGCAGCAATAGCACGATAACGAGCTGCGGCTTCTTTGGCGCCTATTTCCTCCATGGCTTTGAGCATCTGCTCCTGCTCGGCAGGGAGCATATCTCCATACCACAGCCTGGAAAGAGAGGTGAGAAGGACAGCTTTCTGCACTATTTCGGATGCTGCTTCCATGTTGTGATTTTCCAGCCAGAGTTGCACATCTCCATCGCGGGGCGTTGGTAAGCCTGCTTGTCTCAATTTTGCTGCCAGAGCTCCGGCTTTCAGAGATTTGGAGCTATGATTGCAATAGTGCTCGATTTCTGCAGTAGCATCCGGGCACCGGTAGAGCAGTTCAATGATGGTTGCTGCGTTGTCTGCCTTGCCTGATTGATTCAGATGTTCTGCTGTGGAACAGATAATTTGTTTGGGGATCACGATGCCTTCGCACTTTGTAATTGCCGGCAGAAGACAATCGCCGTGCCCCTTATTCCAGGCGTCGGCACCGCTCCATAAAGGCATGGCGGTAACCTGTGTGGATGTTTTTGCTGCATCTATGCCGTGTAGTAATTCCACAGCCATGGGGAGAATATCGTGGAAGCCTGAGTGTTCTTTCATTTCCTCCGTGGGATTAAGAATGGCGGAAATGGCATCAAACGCTTCCACCGGCGGCATTTGCTCCAGCACGGCAGCTTTACCTACTGCTTCCAGGAGAGCGATTCCACTGGTGAATACTATTTCCGGCGGGGAGAGATCAATGCCTCGGTCCTTGAAAGCAGCGATGGTGTCGGCATCCTTGGTCAGAATATCGGCGGCGCTGAAAGCTGGCGAGCCATCCTGGCGGATTTCTGCAAGCTCAAGACTGGCTCCGCGGCTGATGAGCAGGGCACAGACATCAATGATATTGGCTTTATGTTTGCTTTCCTCTTCCTCTGCAGGCGATAGAAGATGCCCCGCTGCTTCCAGAAGCGGGGTTGTACCACTCAGCATGTTTGCATTCACATCGGCTCCTGCATCGAGCAGTAGCTTTACTGTGTCTTTGTGCAGATTGGCGGCGGCCATGAGAAGCAAGGCATCCTTCTCTGCCGGAAGCCTTGCTGCGCCCATGTCCAGCATCCGCTGAAGTGCGGTGTTCCACCCCATCATGGCCGGTGCCTGACAGGTTGTTTCATCGGGCGGGCAGCCTATGTCTAATAAATGAAGAAAGATTTTTTCACTAAAGCTATTGAGCCCCGCATAGTTGAGTAAGGAAATGTCATCGCCGATGGTGAGCTTAGTGTCCGCTCCTGCAGCTATCAGAATATCGATGAGATTGATGATTGCTTCATCGGTCACGTTTTCATCTTCTACGCCGCGCATGGATACCGCCAGCGAGAGAGGGGTATCTCCTGCTGCTGTCTTTGCGTTCGGATCTGCGTGGTCAAGGAGAAGACAGCGCGCCAGTTCTGCTTTTTTGAAAAGACACGCCAGATGCAACATAGTGATACCCGAAACGGGCATGGCCCGCTGAGCATCCGGATTTGCTGCAAAATCTGACATTAATGACAGAATTTCGTACATATCAGGAAGTTCCAGAACTTCATCCACGCCCGCTTCGGGAATGATTTCTGATATCTGTGCCAGTTCTTCGGCTGCTTGAGGTGTGGCGTGTCCTTTGTCCTGCGGGCGGCATCCGGTCAACATGACTGCGCTGCTCAGCGAGAGTAGTAGAATGGCGCGGAATAACTTCATGGAGTCATTGTAGCACATTGTTCATGCTACTCAAGCCGGAAGTTTGCCCGCCTTTTTCGTCCCGGGTTAACTTGTTATTTATCACTTGACGTGATATGGGGCTGGGTGGTAGAATTGAGCCATGAGTACTAAGTTCAGTTGGGAATTACGCCCATTGGACGGAAGTGTTGACTTTGGAGAGGAACTGAATGCGCAGCTGCCGCTGCTTGTTCGTAAGTTGCTGGCCCAGAGGGGCATTTCCGGCCGGGACAGGGCTTTGCGATTCCTAAGACCCAGGCTGGCGGATCTGGGAGACCCTTTCGCCATGCGGGAGATGGATGCAGCCGTTGAGCGCATCTTCCGCGCGGCAGACAACGGCGAGCACGTCTGCATCTATGGTGACTACGATGTGGACGGCGTGAGCTCTGTCACGCTCCTGTATTCCGTTTTGCGTGCATACGGCATACGCACGGATTTCTTTATTCCTGTCCGTACGCGTGAAGGCTATGGCCTGAGCGAGGAAGGTATGGCAAATGCTATTGCCAAATGCGGGGGGAAGCCTGGGCTGATTATTGCAGTGGACTGTGGTACATCATCCGTGGATGAAGTATCCTGGCTGCAGAAGCAGGGAATAGACGTGGTCATACTTGATCATCATGAGGCAAGTACCCAGGGGCGCCCTCCTGCCGTTGCCGTAGTGAATGCCAAGTTGGAGGACGATAGTCCGTTCACTTATCTGTGCAGTGCCGGTGTTGTGTTCAAACTGGCGCATGCTATGCTGAAACAGCGACGCCTGACAGATTTTGACCTCAAACAGCATCTCGATGTGGTTGCTATTGCCACTGTGGCGGATATTGTTCCCCTGGTTGATGAAAACCGATTGTTAACCCGGCATGGCCTCAGACTGATGGAATGCGGGGGTAACATCGGAATTCAGGCTTTGAACCGGGTTACCAACCTGAACCGACGCCCCAGTGCCAGCCATGTGTCTTTCCGTATTGGGCCGCGCCTGAATGCCGCGGGGCGCATGGACAGCCCGCTGGATGCTCTCAATCTGCTGATGACCCGAGATACCGCAGTTGCCATGGAACTGGCAGAGCGGCTTGAGATGCACAACCGTGCACGCCAGCAAGAGGAAGAAAAAATCCGCCATGAGGCAATGGAAATGCTGGCGAAAACCTTTTCACCCCAGAGGGATAGTGTCATTGTGCTGGGCTCCCGTACCTGGCATCCTGGTGTTGTCGGCATTGTGGCTTCTCTTCTCATGCGGCGGTACCACAAGCCGACATTTGTGATTTCCCTGGATGAAAACGGCATAGGCAAGGGAAGTGGGCGCTCGATTCCGGGCGTTTCTCTTGTGCAGGCTATACATGCCTGCGCAGATACCCTGATATCCGGTGGTGGTCACGATATGGCTGCCGGCCTTGTGATACACGAGGATAATATAGATGCATTCAGAGAACGGTTTAATCAGTTTGTGCAGGATAATGTGGATCCGTCAAAGCTCACACCCGTGCTCAAGGTGGATGCGGAGGTGACCTTCCCGGAACTTACGCTTGATTTGCTGGACAGCTATGAATTGCTGGAGCCTTTCGGGAATTCGAATCCTCAGCCTATATTCATGAGCCGCAACGTGATGCTTACCGATGCGCCAAGGCATTTGCAGGGAAATCATCTGCGTCTTGGCTTGCGTCAGGGAACGTGTGAATGCGACGCCATGTATTTTAACGGCGGCTCTGTCAAATTACCGGACCCTCCGTGGGATATTGCTTTCACGATTGATCGCAATGTCTGGCGTGGTCGAACGACTCTTTCTATCTCCATTCAGGATATCAGGTCTGCAGCATCAGTATGAGTATTTTTGGAAAACCGGAAAATCGTCGCCGTTCCTTTAAGAAAGGAGCCGGCCATAGGCGGGTTCTCATGCTGAATAAATATGCGGGTGAGCCTGCGGGCAATAGCACGCGCAAAATGTTGCGTCGTTTGCGTCTTCAGACCGCATATCTGCAGTCTGAACAACCCGTGTATTATCCTCAGGATTCTGAATATACGGAAGAACTGCCTTTCTGGCAGAGAACCATACGCTTGTGTATAGGCCTGTTTCTTCTGCTCCCGCTTTCGGTCGTAATGGTCTTTGCTTTGCTGCAGCAGTTGCACCATGCTGCTCCTGTAGTGGGAAGTTTTGATTTCTGGCAGAGTGTGCCTGTCTGGTATTCCATTCTGGGTATGCTGGTGTTTGCTACGTTGAAAGGATTTCGTGTCCTTGATGCAATGTTGATGTTTCTGTATGTGGCCGGGCATGAACTGACTCATGCGCTGACAGCGTGGATGTGTTTTGGAAGGGTGGAGACTGTGAGTGTCGATCTGGATGGCGGATACGTTGATACAGACAAGGATAATTTATTCATTTCTCTCTCTCCGTATTTTGTTCCTCTCTGGATGTTGCTTTGGATGGGCCTGTTCTTTGTTGCAAACTGGATTTATCCGTTTGATACATACTTGGCGTGGTTCTGTGCCGGTTTCGGGTTCTGGTGGGCATTTCATATCTACTGGACTCTGTGGGTGATTCCTCGTGAACAACCTGATTTGCTCGATAATGGCGTGGTATTGTCGTTCATGATTATTATGCTGGCCAATGTGGCTTCTCTGGTACTCGTTCTGCGTTGTTTCGGGGTGATAAGTCTGCGAGGATATGCTCAGGATTTTGTCATTTGTGCAAACGAGATATACACCACATACAGGGATTTGTTCCTCTGGATTCTGGAGCGCATTTAAGTCATTCTTACAGATTTGCCTTGCATGCGTGACGTTTTCTGCCATAATTGCCGCGCACTATGTTGAATCAGGAAGTGATTACAGAGGCAGAGACCGCTGCCATTCAGATTCCCGCAGGTAATGCCGTGCTGCTGCCCGAAGGGTCTCGCATTTATGTGACCCAGATGCTGGGGAACTCAATTACCGCGGCCACGGATATAGGCCTGGTTCGAATTTCTCGTGAAGAAGCGGCTCGCGCCGGTATTATTGCAGAATCCCAGGTGGTTCAGGAAAGTAATGAGAACCTGACGCTGGAAGAACGGATCTGGAAAGTTCTCGGAAATATCTACGACCCTGAAATCCCTGTAGATATTGTTAACCTCGGATTGATTTATGGCGTAGAAGTCATTCCTCAGAAAGAGGGCGGCAGCCATGTGAGCGTGCAGATGACATTGACTGCTCCCGGCTGCGGCATGGGCCCCCATATCATGGCTGAAGCAGAAATGGGGATTTCTGCCCTCGATGGTGTTCAGGGAGTAGATGTAGAGTTTGTATGGGATCCTCCGTGGAGCCAGAGTATGATGACGGAAGAAGCCCGCATGCAGCTTGGGTTGGAGTAAGGGGGCGGTTTTATGGGTAAGGTCACCTTGGAACTCACAGAAAAGGAAATGCGCGACTTAACGGAAGTCTGCGCTATGGCCCTTACCGTGTTGGGGCAGGCTATGCCTGATGGCCGCAACCCGCGAGCAGATGCCTGGCAGAAACTTCTTGTTGAGCTGTTAAAAGCTGGGCGTACGGTGCCCTCCATTGCGCGAGATATGGAACTGAATCCCGATTGTGGCTATTGGTTCTTCAAGCGTCCGTATGTGGAAAATGCTTTCTATTCTGATGTGATCGATGAGTATCGTGATGCCTCATTCTGGGAAGAACTGGTAGCTCGCCTGGGAAATAGGGCTCTGGCAGAGTATTATGGTCAGGAAGCCGTTGAATCCATGTCGCCCGATGAGCGAGCTCAGCATGTATCTGCCATGGAGAAAGCTTTGTGGAAAGAGGTCACCCATTATGGGGTAGACCGCCTCATGTTCATGCTTGCTCCTGAGGATAGTTAAGGGTCCTTTTGGCTTCTCCGGCAGACTTATTTTGTAAGAAACTCGTCCACACTGACTCCTGCACTGCAGGGAGTCTCCTGGTCGCAGTCTGTCCGGTAGCATGGGTGGCATGGTACATGCCGGTATACTATCTTATGCACTTTGTCTGCCGGGGCGTACACCGCGGCAAGTCGAGTGCTCATAATCACGTTACAGGGGCAGCCAACCAGTGCTGCAAGTTGGGGAAGAAGGCCATCCACGGTATACAGCCTGCACTGGGGACCAAGTGTGCTGGCCACAGTTTCCGGTTTCACCAGCACGCACGGAATTTCCCAGTCCTTCGCCTTGGCTTCGGCTTGCTCCCGGTCGCTCTCAAAGGCGAGCAACTTGACATCTCCTTCAAGTCTGCTGATGAGGTCAACCCATTTGCTGTCCTCCCATGAATCTGCCTTACCAAGCGTGGAGAAGGGCGCTATGAAGTTACCCGTTGCGGATGCATTACCGGTACTTGGGTCAGCAAAAACCTGGGATGAAAGCGGGATATGTTTCTTTGCAAGTAGAATGTAGTCGATGGTCCTGTGCTGTGGTTCTGCACCAACAGGTAAAACGAATCTGGTGCGGAACTTCTTCCGGAACGGATTACTGTTGAAGCCACTGATGTATATAGGCATCAGTTTTTTGAGCGCAGAGAAGACCTTGCGATTTTCACTCAGCATGAAGAGGTAATCATAAGGTCCGTCCTTATACAATTCTTCAGATTCCAGCTGCTGTAGTGGGTTCTCCGTAGTAACAACATTAGCTACATAGGCCTGGGTTTCCCAGAACGCTTTCTGCTCTGCAGGGCAGACAATGTTCAACTGCATGTCCGGGCGGCACGCTTGAAGTTCGCGCATGAAAGGAATGGTATAGATTGCTTCATCGAAACATTCCGGCACGCAGATGATAATGCGGAACGGAAGAGTACAATGCTTGCGGATAATTTCGCGTTGTGCATCATCGACATTCGGCGCAAAGCGGGAGGTGGACTTCCATCGGTGGTGCATCCAGAACCCGTCCAGTATACTCTCTTTCTGGGCTTCGGCCAGTGCTTCGTTTACTGCCAGCGTGATATTCGTCATGTCCTCAGAGTCTGAATTTTCTGTATTAATCAGACGGCAGAGAACGGCATCCCACTTGCCAAGTCCGGTATTTCGCGTTGAAACAGCAAGGAGGTGCCCCTTGCCCCTGCAGCGCTTGTAGATAAGTGAGGGCAGGGGGGTTGTGCCCGTCACTTTACCGAAGTAGGGCAGGAAAATACCTTGCTGGGTAAATTGGTCACTTAAGACACCAAGCATGCCGCCATCTTTCGCAAGTCGGAATACTTCCTTAAGGCCTTTCTGGCTGCTGAACATTTCACAGCCGTAGCGGGTGCGGCTTTTATAGACGATGTCCTCCAGCACAGGATTATCCAGTCTGCGGTACATAGAGCCGAATCGTTTGACTTTTGGGAAAAGCGGGCGAATGCGCGCCAGTATTTCCCAGTTGCCGGCATGCGGAATGCACCCGATAACACAGTCTCCGTTTGCAGCCATCGCTTCAAAGTCTTCTGCCCCGACAAGGCGAACGGAACTCTGAAGTTCCTTGTCGGTCATTAAGCCTGTCTTGAAGGTACAGGCCATGTTCATGCAGGTGCGCACGATATTCCGGCGCACCATGTCTGATAATTTCTTACCGCGCAGTGTCGGACCCGCCACAATGCGTATGTTTCGTGCTACGATTCTGCGCCGCCCGGGCATGGCTGCCCATGCAAGATAACCGATACAACGACCAAAGATGGCAACAAGGCGAATATCAAGTACGCGAAGAATGGCGCAGAAAAGCAGGTAGGCTGCGGCACCTGCTTTTTGCCCTAAGCTGGCTTTGATTTTTGTATCGGTGCTCATGGAGAGAGCTGAGGGGTGTTAGTTGATTGTCAGGAAGCGGGGCACATAGAAAGGCTTGCGGGTATAGGGATCCCATACCTTGTCGCCCACTTTGCTGTTGGTGTAATCCAGCTGATAATGCGGCTCATACGGAGAGACAAGAATGTTAGAGAACTCGCAGGGCAGCGCATAGGGCAGACCATCGTCAGCGTATTCAATTCGCCCGTCCAGGTGACCAGAAGGCGGTAAATCGTACGGGTTCACCTTTATCCACTTTTCGTTTTCGGGTTTACCGTCAACATCTGCGATGACGTGGGGCGGACGCTCGCCCGGATATTCATCACGAATGAAATTGCTGGCAATCTGCTGGAAGATACAGGAGCTCAGACCAATAGTGCAGAATGCGCTTAACAGTGGCAGAATCAAACGACGTACGTTCATGTTGGTATATGCTGATGTGATGTTGTAATAATATTAAGAAGCTCGATAAGGTACCAGACGGACACGGCTTTCATTGCCGTTCTGCCCCTTGGTGAAATAGGGACAATACCCGTATTCCTCTATGAGTGTAGTGAAATCCGGGTAACATTCCAGAAGAGTGCGTAAGGCCGGGGTCAGCATGCTGACGTGTCTGTCCGGAATCCCCATGGTGCCAATGCTGCCACCGCAAGGGATATTTCCGGTGAGGGGGGCTCCTCCTTTGTAGTCAACTTTGAGTACAGGTCTGCCGTGCTCAGACTCCTGGCGGAAACTGAGGTTGACAGAGGTTGTCTGGTGTATGTTAGCACCAATCATTCGCTCAATGACCAGTTCCATGTACCCGTCATGGATGCGTACGGCAACCCCGCGCCCGTGGGTAATGATGGAGAAGATGCCGGTCTGGCGGATACGGCATGTTTCACGGAGGTATCTGTTGATTTCCGCTTCCGTAAAGCTGATTTCCTGACCGTTAGCAGCACGAAGCAGTACCGTGAGATCCCGTGCACTGCCATTGTCTGAATAGCCCGCAATATCACGCATGTTCTGCGGAGTCCACATGCTCCAGACTGCGTTTACCAGGATGACTGTAAATGAAAGGAATATGATAATGGCAGTAATGCTCCAGAAGTTGAACTTGCGCCAGATTTCAAGAAGAAAATGGCGTTGTTCTGTAGATTCTTCGGACTCTTCCTCCTCTCCGGGGTGGCCGAAGAAAGCACTTTTGGTGATATCTTCGCCTTGTTCATCTCCGTTAAACAGAAATCCCCACAGAGAAGTCTCTTCCTCTGCTCTTTTTTTAGTCCGCTTTCTGTTGTTTGAACCGGGCATGCTGCACTGTCAGATATTATACCCTTTTTCCCTGAAAAGAAAAGGAAAAAACAAGATGAAGACAGCAATTTGTGGTATTCAATCAGGCAACATCAAGTGCCCAGCGCAGGTATTTCAGTGATTCACCCCAGATTTTTCGACTTGTGCTGCCCAGTATAACAACGATGACAGCTCTGCCGTTGCTGGAGGCACAGGAGATAAGGCATTTGCCAGCCAGATTGGTGTATCCGGTCTTCATGCCATGAACCCATGGATGGGTGGTCAGCAGGCGGTTTGTGGAGCGAACCATGCGTACAGAACCATTGTTGCGCCTGAATTCGTATGCCGGGATATTAATCATGCTGCGAATGGTTTTGTTGTTGTACGCATAACAGGCTGCCAGAGCCATGTCGTATGCTGTGGAATACTGCTGGGCAGGCAGTCCGTTCGGGTTTTCAAAATGAGTGTTGTACATGCGCATGCGCCTGGCACGAGCATTCATGCGATCAACAAACGCCTCTACACTGCCGGCGCAGTCTCTGGCGAGAGAAACAGCGACATCGTTGAAACTGCCGGTCAGCATGGCCTGAAGCAAATCCCGACGGGTGTATTGTTCTCCGGCTTTCAGATTCATGCGTATGGGAGGCGCCAGTCGGTCAGATGCTTTGATGGTGACCATTTTATCCAGATTCTTCGTATCACATACACACAGTGCGGTAATGATTTTTTGTGTGCTGGCCACCTGTCGCCGGGTATTGGCGTTGTATCCGTAAAGTACGTTGCCGTTGTAGGGGTCGATAACGCATACAGCTGCGCAATCCGGTCTGGGTGCCGGTGTTGCTGGTGTTCTGAGCGGACGGGCCGGGTTCAGGGCACTGGCATACGGTCGGCGCACACTGCGGGCATGCGCAGGAATCGGGGCTGGCGTGTTGCTGGCTAAGGGCTGATTCTGACCGAAAGGGCGAGAAACGGCCCCTGTGGCTGTTTCCGTGGAGAAAATCAGTGAGCAGAGCGTCAGTGTGGCGGCAATAAAACGCATGGCGCGAGAGTCTACGGTACCAGGCGTATATTTGCAAGTCTAAAGTGCGTTCATCAGGTGGTGCAGAAGCGCCCACCTGGTGCAGGAATCACTCGTCGTTCTATTTGCATCCGCATAAGTAGAGGCGTAACTTCGTGAGCCCCTTTCCCGAGGGTATGGCACAGCGCATCCAGCGTGTCATGACCGGCCTTGATTGCCTGCATGAGTTCCTCGGCATCGGTGTCGCTTACCACCTGTTGGGTGAGTGTTTGCTCTTTGTGTGTAGCCTCCTGCGTAAACAATTCCATCTGGCTTTCTTCGCGATGCCACCCCATATCCGAAAGCAGTTCGTGTGAAGTCGTGCAGAGCGTGGCTCCATCGCGAATTAAATCATGGCAGCCACGAGAGCTGATCTGGGTAATGGGGCCGGGAACAGCGAAAACACTGTTTCCGTAATCCGCTGCTGCCATGTTGGCCGTGTGCAGAGAGCCGCTGCGCGAGGGGGCTTCCACTACCAGAGTGGCGCGGCTCCATGCTGCCACAATGCGGTTCCTTTGTGGAAAGCTGGTGCGGCTGGGCCGCATGTACATGGGAAACTCACTTACCAGAGCCCCGTGTCCGTTGCATATCCGGTCTGCCAGTTCTGCATTTTCTCCTGGGTAGATGCCGGCCATGCCGAAGCCAAGCACGGCCAGGGTGCGGCCACCGGCATCCAGTGCTCCCCAGTGGGCAGCTGTGTCAATACCTCGTGCCAGTCCGGAGATGATGGTGCAACCCGCATCTGCCAGTTCTCGTCCGAATTTGCGTGCAGTTGTTGCACCATAGGGGGACGCCTGGCGCGTTCCTACAATGGCAACGCTGCGGTCGCTGTCACTGTCCATCCAGGAACCACGCACATAGAGGACAATGGGCGGGTCGTGCATGCGACGGAGAAATTCCGGATATTCGGCATCCAGAATAGTTACCACTCGCACACCATATTCATCCGCACACTCTAACTCGGCCTGCACGTTGGTGCAGTTGCGCCAATCTGTGATAGCGGCAGCCAGTTTGTTGCCTATGCGAGGAACTTTTGCCAGCATTTGCTCAGGCGCGCTGAGCACAAGTTCGGCACTGCCGAAAAACTCCAGCAGTGCCTGAATCCTCATTGAACCGAGACCGGGAATGAGGTTGAGAGTAATCAGTGCTTCTTTGGGTGTGAGCATGCAGGTTGAATCAGCGCTCCACTGTGAAATCCAGCCCAAGGTCGAGAGACGGAACAGAGTGGGTAAGGCAGCCGAAGCTCATGAAATCCACACCTGTCTCTGCTGCGGCCGGTGCTGTGGCCAGGGTAAGACCACCGGATGCTTCAAAATAGGGCTTGCTGTTCTGTCCGCGCATCTCTACAGCTTTCCGCATGTCATCATTGCTCATGTTGTCCAGCAGAATGTAGTCTACGCCCTCAAGCTTCAGGAATGCTTCCACCTGCTGCAGATTGTCTGCTTCCAACTGCACCTCTACGCCGGGACGCTCGCTCTTCAGCTTATTGATGCAGGTCTGGAGATGATTCGTATTGCCATCCGTCATCAAGTGGTTATCCTTCACCATGGCTCGGTCATACAGACCGAGACGGTGGTTATTGCCTCCACCGTGTACCACGGCAGCCTTTTCAAGCAGTCGGTACCCGGGGGTGGTCTTGCGGGTATCCAGCAGTTTGCATTCCGTGTGGGCAATGGCCTTTACATACTTGTGGGTCATGCTTGCCACGCCGGAAAGACGCTGAATGAAATTGAGGGCTGTGCGCTCTGCCCCCAGAATGGACTGCGCCTTACCTTCGATCATCATTACCACAGCGCCGGGGGATACTTCATCGCCATCGTTCAGGTATACTTCCACTTTCAGGGTCGGGTCCACGGCCTTGAACACGGCCTTTGCTACGTTCACGCCGGAAAGAACACCCTGAGTGCGAGGGCGCAACAGAGCGCGCGCCTGCAGCTCTGCAGGAACAAAATAAAGGGACGTCACATCCCCATCACCGAAATCTTCTTCGAGCGCCAGCTTGATGAGCGCTTCCATGTTGTCTGATACCTTAGTCTGGCTCATGCCGCACATGATAGTATTGATAGCTTCAATTGTAAAGGCAGAAATGTGTTATCCCAAATGGAGAAAAGCGTGTCTCACAAGTAAAAACAGCTTGCCAGCTCCGTTTGGTAGAAGTACAATGCAGTAATGAAGCAATTCCTTTATCTTCTTCCGCTGGCAATCTGCCCGGTTTACGCACAGGTGGCAGATGCCCAGTCGGCTTGTATGGCTGCATTGGATTCTGTCAGAAATGCCCAGTCAGATCAAATGGGCCCCGTCATCACGGCGGTTATGGATGCTACGGGTGGAGATGAACGTGCATATGCAGATTTACTTAGGAAGGCGGCTGATGCTGGTCACCCAGTTGCATTGACATGGCTTGCCCAGCAATCCCTGCTTCAGGTTCAGACCCAGGGCCTGGATTTGCAGAATTCTCCGGAAGCTCAGCGTCTGCGAGCAGTAATGGAGCAGGCTGCTTCCCAGGGCTATATACCTGCAGTGGTTGAAATGGCCCACTATTCCGGCTCTGGTATCGGCGCTGCTCCGGATGAAAAGAAAGGCATGGAGTATCTGATGCAGGCCTGCAAGGCCAACAACCCGCGCGCTCGTGCCGCTTATCTCCTCCTGACCGGGCGTCTCGAGAAAGAAGGGGCGGATGGCGCTGCTGTTGCGGCTGAGTTGAAGCGCCAGAATCATTATGTGGAAGAATTCCTTTCAGCATTTTCTGCCCGTACCGATGAAGCCAGAAGTCTGGAATGGATGACCCAGGCAGCGACACACGGCAGTGCGTCTGCAGCCTGTGCTCTGGCTCTTCATTATATTCAGCAGGGGAAAGATGCCCTTGGTTACGAATTCCTGAAACAGGCTGTGGAACGCGATAACCCTGAGGCCATGGCTCAGCTTGCGGCCATGACTCTTCCCGGCGCGAAACTCAACGACGGTCTGAAAACGCTCATTAAACCCGATACTGAGACTGCTATTCGCCTTTTCCGCCGCGCTGTGTTGCTCGGATATACCCCGGCTCTCATTCCTTTGGCTGGTGAGTACCACAAACAGCCGGAAAAATACGGTCCGGAGCGTGTGTTCGAACTTTATCGAAAGGCTGCTGACAGTGGCGATGCCCGTGGTGGTGTAGCGTATGCGTACTGCCTGGTGGCGGGGCGCGGATGCACTCCGGATGCCGAACGAGGTCTCAGAATCCTCAACCAATTGGTCGATGCCGGTGTTCCTTTCGCCAATATGGCGTTGGCAGATTTGTATTTTAATGGCACCGGAGTGCCGGCGGATATGACGAAGGCCATTCGTTGCCTGAATAGCGCTGCCAGTGTTGGCGTGCCCCAGAGTTATACGCTCATGGCCGTTATTTCGCAGCTGGGTAATGCTGCCAAGGCTTCCGATCCATCCCGGGCACGTGTCTACCTGCGTATGGCTGAGGAACGTGGAGAAATTGCTCCGCAGCAGACTTTTGATGCTATGGTGAAGGCCGGCTCCTGGAAGTTCATGCCTTGAACCACCTACCTGAGAAAAAGAGAATCCCCCATGTGCCGGCGTTTGGCATGTGGGGGATTTTGCTGCGTATAAACAGAATGGTCAGCAACAAACTGTGGTGTTCAGTCTGGCTACTGAAATGTCGCCACCATGCATCTGCTGCAGCGCATCGAGCATTGCGGCGGAGCATTCTTTTTCGCCATGTACCAGGAATACTTTGGATTTGGTCCCACCTGTTCGTTGGAAGTAATCAAGCAGCTCTGTGTGGTCCGCATGGCCGGAGAAAGAATCCAGCGACTCAATCCGGGCTCTCACCGGGTACAAATCGCCCAGAATCCTCACCTCCAGCGCACCGTTCAGAATACGCCGTCCCAGGGTGTTGGCTGCACAGTACCCCACAAAGAGCACGGTGTTGTTCGGGCGGCCGATGCCGTTCTTCAGATGGTGTAGAATGCGGCCTGCTTCACACATGCCGGAAGCGGAAATAATGATGGCGTTTTCCCGCAGGTTATTCAGCCGCTGAGATTCCGAAATACTTCGCACCATGTGTAATTGTTCGAACTGGAAGGGATCTCGCTCAGCAAAGAGGAAATCATATACCTCCTTGTTGAAGCATTCCGGGTGAATGCGGAAAATTTCTGTTGCACTCACGGCCATGGGGCTGTCCACATATACCTGATAATTCGGTAATCGCCCCTCCTTATAGGCCCGATTCAGCAGGTACAGCAACTGTTGTGTGCGTTCCACCGCAAAGGAGGGAATATATACATTGCCTCCGCGTTTCATTGCTTCTCGAATGGTTCGGCAGAAGGTTTCATCGTCGCGGCTCGGCGCTTCATGGTGGCGGCCGCCGTATGTGCATTCCATGAGCATGATATCAACGTCCGGTACAGGCACAGGATTCTTCAATAATTCATTATTTCCCCGACCCACATCGCCGGAGAACAGAAGTCGCTTGCGTTTGCCATCCTCTTCGTCTTCAATGTCCAGCACAATCTGAGCTGCCCCCAGAATATGCCCGGCATCATAGAATGTGAGAGTTATCCCCGGCAGAATAGGGAATGGAATCTCGTAACCTATATTGATGAACCGACGCAGACACAATTCGGCATCCTGCTCCGTGTAAATGATTTCTGCAACATGCCCGCTGCCTCCCTTGCGTGCGCTCATTTTGTTCATGAACTTGCAGTCGCTTTCCTGGATTCTCGCTGAATCAGCCAGCATTACCTGACAAAGGTCGCGCGTGGCATGTGTGCTGTAAATGAATCCCTTGTAGCCTTTCTTGACCAGATTGGGCAGATTGCCGGAGTGGTCGATGTGGGCGTGGGAAAGCACCACACAATCAATCTCCGCCGGGTTAAAATAGGGAAAGTCCCGGTTAATCCGTAATTGGTCTTCTCGATGCCCCTGGTACATGCCGCAATCCAGGAGTATCTTTTTCCCATTCACTTCCAGCAGGTGCTGGGAGCCGGTAGTTGTTTCAGCTGCTCCGCAAAAATGAATTTTCATCACCTTGTACTCTATCGTGCCATGCGCTTTTTTTCAAGTCAAAAGCACAGAGTAACATGAAAAATCACGATGATGTCCTCGAAAAAAGAATGTTATGATGCCTTGTGAATCATTCCTTGAGCTGTTCAAGGGATTTCCGGATGGTTGGAATCGCCATGAACTCATCGTAGGCTTCATCCGGTAGAACGAAAGGGAAAACAATGTTAGTCTTTGTTCCCAGTTCAGATTCGCGGCAGATTTTTGTAACGCTGATACCACCGGATACAGCCCCCTGCTGGTTCAGCCATTCCAGCTCAACAATATGGTCGGGCAGGGGCTTTTTCGGGGGAAGGGGCATATCCACATTGTCCTGCCATGTAGTATATCCACTGGTGATCAGGATATCCCGGGCCTTCTCGAACTCTGGCTGCGGCATGTTCAACCGGCTGGCCTGTTCACTGTGCAGCTGCCAGCCACGCTTGCTGTAGGTGCTGATGTCGCGCCAGATACGGACTCTGGCAGATTCGGCATTCATGGCATTCATCTGCCTTGCTTCCTGCACGCGTGTGGCAACTGTTGCCAGTTCTGATGTGGAGCAGGAGACAAGAACAAGGGAGCAGAGACAAAGCGTGAACAGAGACTTCATGGCCGGCATTGTAGGCGCGACTGGCAGATTAGGCAAGCCGATTTTTTACCGTCTGCGGGTCATGCCGCTTATTTCTGCTGCAAATGGTCATCCAGCGGGAAATTATATTGGTGGCACCGCCCCATAGGAGAAATGTAATAATGCCACCATTCCTTGCTGTAATTTCGCATGCCCGCGGCAGCCATGGTGTCGCGGAGCAGAAGTCTGTTCGCCTGTTGCCGGGGCGTGAGCCCGGGGTATTCGGTGGCGGAGCTTTCATCCAGCAGGTCATGGCGACCGCCCATATCCAGTTCCTTACCTGTACGGAGGTTGATGATGGTTGCGTCCACCGCCACGCCCCAGCTATGCTCGGAAGTGAGCCCTATGTACTTGTTTTCATAAATGCCTCGCTTTGTGATATTCGGGTAGAAGGTGGTGCGTGTGCTGTCATCCGTTGTGAGCGACCAGTTGTAGAAATCCTGCAGCGCACGGTGCGGACGGTAGGCATCCCAGATTAAAAGACCATAGCCCTTTTTGTTCAGTTCCTGCTGCACATGGGCCAGGGCTTTTGCTGTGTCTTTGCGCAGGATGGCGCGGCGCCCGCCGGTGTAGCCATTGATGGGGCGCCCTACAAAATTATCGTTACCGCAGTATTTCAAGTCCACCTTGATGCCCGGTACCACTTCATCCAGATAGCAGAGTTCCACAGGCATGAGGCCAGGGTAGACAATCACCGTGTTCTGCACACATTGGCAGAGCAGGAGCGGAATCAGGGCAAGGCTAGTGAGAAGTTTCTTCATGGCTGGGGAATCAGATGATCATTCAGAGGAAAATCGTATCGCGTGGCCTTTCCATCATTTCTACGGAAGAAATGCCACCATTCCTTGCGGTAATTGAGGAATCCGGCTTTCCCCATAGTGTTCAACAGCAGCAGTCGGTTAGCCCGTTGTTCTGTGGTAATGCCCGCATAGCGCGTGGCGGAACTGGCATCCAGCAAATCGTGGCGTCCGCCCATATCCAGCTCCTGTCCCGTTTCGAGCTGAATCAGCGTGACATCCACCGCAAGACCGTAACTGTGCGCTGAGCGGCGGCTGATGAATCTGTTCTCTAATATCCCCTGCTTGGAGATATTCGGGTAAAAAGTGGCTTTCCGGGCCTCGTCCGGCGTGCGGAACCACGCCAGAAAATCTTTGGTGGCGCGATGGGGGCGATACGCATCCCAGACTTTCAGCGCCAGTCCTTTCGTTGCCAGCTCATTCTGCACTTTTGCCAGGCGTTCGGCCATGTCGCGGCGAAGAATGGCACGGCTGCCGGTGGTATAGCCATCTATCGGTCGCCCCACAAAATTGTCGGAGCCGCAGTATTTCAAATCCACGCATATTCCAGGCACCACCTCATCCAGATAACAGAGCTCCGCCGGCATATAGCTGCATATTTCTGCAGTCGAGGGGGGGCTGGCCGGTTGAGGTACCGTTTCCGCAGGTGCCTGTGGGGGATACTGGGCACATGCGCACAGCAGAATCGTCAGCAGACAGTAGGGTAACAGGGCTTTCACGGCTTAAGTTTATCACAAGTTGCCGTATTTAACAAGTGGGGAGCCGCGTTTTCTGCTTGCCTGTAGCGGTGTCTGTGTTAGAATGTCCACGCTGAAACCTTTCCTCTGATACAATGAGCAAGAAACAATCTATCTGGAAATACGTGCTGATTCTTGCAGCCACAGGTGGTGTGGCTGCCGTGGGTGGCAAAATATCTCAGTGCATCGTGGATTCTATGCACGAATCCACTCAGATTCCGGTGCTCGAGCCGGCTCAGGCAGATGCCGTGGCCACCAAGGTGCTGGAGATGAAATGCGCCTCCTGTCATGCAGCTGATGCCACCTACAACAAGTTCCTGAACTTCTTCTCATTCGGCCTTATGCGGGACCATGTGGAGGGCGCTAAGCGAGCCTTCACGCTTACGCCGGATAAGGATGTGCGCTCCGGCAATGTTGATTACCTGAAGATGGACTATGTGCTGCGCACTCGCCGCATGCCCCCGGCATCGTACAGCGCGGTGCACCTCGGCTCCCGCCTTACCCCCACAGATGTAGCCATCCTCCGCAGCAAGTATAAGGAAAGCGGCGCTGTTGCGCGTGCCTTTGCTCCCATATCTCCTGTTTCGGAACCCGCTACCGAACTCGAAGCCGCCCGCATCTACCTGGGCTATCGCTTGTATCATGACGGCCGCCTTTCCACCAATAATCAGGTGTCCTGCGCCTCCTGCCACGATCTCACCAGAGGCGGCACGGATAATCTGGCCAAGTCCAGGGGCGTACCCGGTCCGGATGGCCTGCCGCAGCTCGGTGGCGTGAATGCCCCCAGCACTTTCAATGCTGCGGGTAATATCCGCCAGTTCTGGGATGGTCGTGCTCTCAATCTTAAGGAGCAGGCCGGTGGCCCGCCTCTGAATCCCGTGGAAATGGGCTTCTCCTGTGTGGAAGACTGGGATATCATCGCCCACAAGCTCGCGAACGATCCGGAAATGGTCGCTCTCTTCGCTTATGTGTTCGGGGACCGTGGCATCAGCGGCGATACCATCACCACCGCTATTGCTGCATACGAGCAGACACTCGTGACGCCTGACTCCGCATTTGACCGCTACCTCAAGGGTGATGACAAGGCCCTTTCCGATTCTCAGAAGGCCGGCATGAAATCCTTTGTGAATCTCGGTTGCGCCACCTGTCACAGCGGTCCTACGCTCGGCGGTATCAGCTTCGAATACATCAATACCCATGGCGACCTGCGCGCCCTTGCCACACCGGCAGATTATCAGGAAGGCGCCTTCGGTCTGCGCGATTTCACGAAGAAGGAAGAGCACAAGGACATGTTCCGCGTGCCGAACCTGCGCAATGTGGCCCTTACCGCACCCTACTTCCACACCGGCACGGTCAACAGCCTGCAGAAGGCCGTCAGCATTATGATTCAGACTCAGAATGGTGCCGGTGCTGCCTCCGATGAAACGGTGAAGAACATCACCAGCTTCCTCGAAGCCCAGACCGGCCAGCTCTATGGCAAGCCCGCTAATGCGCTCAAGCCGGAGGATACCAGGCTGAATCCCGTGGTTCCCCAGCCATGATTCGCTTCTCTGTTCTTGCCAGCAGCAGCCGTGGTAATGCCACCGTCATTTCCGGCGGTGGCACCCATGTGCTGGTAGATACCGGCATCTCCGCCCTCCGTATCCGCAAGGGGCTTGCCGAGTGCGGCCTCTGCGATGCCGATATCTCAGCCGTCTTCTTTACCCATGAACACCAGGACCACGTCTGTGGCCTGGGTGTCCTCTCCAAAAAACGTGCGCTGAATCTTTATTGCAGCCGTTATCTGGCAAAGGATTTGCGTGGTATGGCGCCCAATGCCGTGTTCACCTACCTGGAGCCGGGCCAGACACTCCAGGTCGGCTCTCTTTCTGTCACGCCCTTCTGCGTCAGTCACGATGCCCTGGACCCCCTCGGCTATGTCTTTGAATGCGAAGGCGTCCGCCTGGGCTATGTTACTGACACAGGCATCATCATGCGCGGCATGCCCGAAATGCTGGCCGGTGTGCAGGGGCTTTATCTTGAGTCCAACTATGACCCGGATATGCTCGAGAACAGCGGCCGCACCCCGGACTTGATTCGCCGAATCTCCGGCCGCTGGGGACATCTTTCCAATGGCCAGGCCTGCGATTTCATCCGCTCCATTGCTCATCCCGGCCTACAGCACCTCGTTCTCGCTCACATCAGCCCGGAGTGCAACACCCCTGCCAAGGCTTCCGCTGCCATGCGTGCCACGCTGGATGAACTCCAGCTTCCCACCCAGCTTCACTGCGCCCACATGGCCAACCGCCTGGATTGGATTGAGGTGCGCTGATGCCGCAGAATGTAGATTTACACCTTAGCGCTCACCCTTTCATTTCTCTGGAAGCAAAAAAATACCTGAGGAGTCTCAGGTGTTTTTGTCTGCAGGTAGGCAACCTGGGGGGCGTATCGAAGAGAAGCCCCCAGCCGCACGCAATCTTACTATTCTGCATTCTACTTCTGAAATCTGCATTCTTACAAATCTTCATTTGTGAATAAGGGCTGGTTTGTTGAAATATGGCGTTGATTAATCATGTGATTGAGAAGTTTTGTGATACGCCTGTGGTATTTTAATGTAAGCCTTTCAGGGCAAACGTATTTGAGAGGTGCATACAAGATGGCGATTTAAGCTCCCGGAAATTCGCTTTAAATTTACATTGAGCGGATTATCGTAAAAATCTAGTTTTCTTGAGGTTATAGAGCATTTGTGTTATAATGGACAAATGCATAGACTTATTGGCGAATTAGAGGCTGTCGAAGGCCCACGCACCGGAAATGCGAAGAAACATAAGCTTGGAGATATCCTTTTCATTGCAATAGCAGCGGGCGTTGCCGATGCTGATACCTGGAATCAAATCGAGGATTATGCCGTGGAGAATGAAGACTTTTTCAGGCAATATCTGGAACTGCCCGCTGGCATTCCATCACACGATACATTCAACCGCGTCTTTGCTATCATGGATCCGGTTGTGTTGGAAAAGAATTACCAGAATTGGATTCGGCAGTTTGTAAAAATAAAGGAAGGCTCAATTATAAGCATTGATGGTAAAACTATTCGAGGAGCAGGAACAAAGGATGATGAAGGGTATGCGCACATGTTGAGTGCCTGTCTGAGTGATGAAGGTATATCGTTGGGACTGCTTAACGTTGATAAGAAGACAAATGAAATCTCCGTTATTCCACAATTGCTTGATATGCTGGATATCAAAGGGTGTATCGTCACAGCTGATGCCATGGGGTGTCAAAAGGAAGTTGTCAGAAAGATAGTAAAAGAGAAAAAGGCATCCTATGTATTAGCTGTAAAAGATAACCAGAGAAATTTACACGAGCAGATACTGGAGACTGCGAAAATGGTGCGTCCCAGCAGCATTTTTACAGAAGTGGACGCAGGGCATGGGCGAGTGGAGGAACGAGTATATCGAATATACCGGGATTTGAGTTTTATCACCGGGGTATGGAATTGGGAGAAACTGGCCGCTCTGGTAGTAGTGGAAAGCTCACGTTACAACAAAAAGGAACAGACGGAAAGTAAAGAGAAACGCTGCTACATAACAAATTTACCAAAAGGGAGAAGCGCAACCATAGCTCATGCAATTCGTAATCATTGGCGGGTTGAGAGTATGCATTGGGCGCTTGATGTAGTCTTCGAAGAAGATGCATGTCGAAAACGAGTGTACAATGCTGCAGAAAATTACTCCCGAATGATGAAGGTGGTATTGAGCTTATTACGCCACCATAAGAAGGTGACAGGGGGAACAAAGTCTCTGGCAAGAATGAGAAAACAAGCAGCATGGAATACAGGAGTGCTGGAAGAAATCCTCTTCAGTGCTTTGGAGTCAAAAACGGAGCGGAAGAGAGTCAATAAGAAAGGCTCTATCACCAACATCAGGTGATTTTCAAACACTCCCAAAAAATTACCCACTACCTTTTGAGTAGTGGGTTTGTATTCTATCAAAAACAGAATTAAAATCCTGCTTCTGCCAATTCGTTTTGTATTTTTTTCAAAAGACCCGATTTTTTAGCAACAAGTAAAGACTGTTCGTAATTGCGATTGACATTTAATTTCCTTGCCAATTTTGGATGTTCAGTTAAGAAATAATGGACAGCATCTTCAATTATTTCTCTCGCGTATTCATCCTCAAAAACAGCATCAAATGGCATGTTTTCTTGAACAACTGTAACCATATCTTCATACGCTCCCAAAATCGTTTCAACTGAATCTAACGGAGTTTCATATACATCAGCACTCTCAATCACAAGACCATACTTCTTCTTAAAGAACTTAGATGCCTCCGTTAAAACAGCACTCTTAGACTTCTTAGTCTTGGACTTTACAATCAAATTCTTACTAGGAAGAACACTCTCATTGAGTCTCCCACTAACCTTCTTTACTTGAACTTTATACTTGTACATAATTGTTTCTTTCTTTATTTAACATTCTTCTGATACCTCCATTAAAAAGCCTGGAATTTTTCTAAAATTCTCATCTAAACTATTAGAATTCTATTGACAATAAGTTTCGTTTATGATATAATTCTCGCGTCAGATAAAGAGATTATGCGTAACGAAGCCATAGCAAACCTGCTCAAAGAGTTCAAGAAACTTAGCATCTCAGAAAGAAATCGTTTTCTCTCTGCCGTTGAGAGTGCATCTTCTCCTATGGACGATAAGGCTTTTGTTGATATGAAGTTCGCCAATGGGGTTGTCTGTCCTCATTGTGAATCCAAGGGCAAGGGCGTGACGAGAAATGGTAAGTCTGAGACTGGCAGACAGCGTTATCTTTGCAAGCATTGTGGAAAGCGTTTCACTGTCAGCACCAATGGCGTAACCTACAATTCCCAGAAGTCTGTCAAGGTATGGAAGAAGTTTCTCTCCTGCATAATGGAAGGGCATTCTGTTCGTAAAACTGCTGAGGAATGCGGAATCCACTTCAATACGGCATGGCGTTGGCGACACAAGGTTCTGGACTCGCTCAAATCAATCATGGATAGCATTGAGATGAGCGGTATCGTTGAAGCGGACGAAACCTACTTCCCTGTCTCTTATAAGGGAAATCACAAGAAGAACAAATCCTTCAACATGAACCGTAAGTCTCATAAGCGAGGCAAGTCAATTCACAAGCGAGGTCTGTCTCGTGAGCAAGTTTGTGTTCCCTGCGCTGTCAATCGTAATGGCAAGTCTGTCTCTCAAATTGCAACTCTCGGACAGCCTTCACGCAAGGTCATTACTTCCGTTCTTGGTAATCATGTTGCCTATGGCTCTGTCCTCTGCACGGATAACAGTTCTGCCTATTGTGGTCTTGTTGCTGAAAACGCCCTTGAACAAATCAAACTCTCCAAGGCAAAACGAGTCAAGGGTATCTATCACATTCAGCACATCAATAACTACCACGGCAAACTCAAAGGCTTCATTGACCGCTTTAATGGCGTATCTACCAAGCATCTGAACAATTATCTTCTCTGGAACAACTTCCTCAACTACGCTAAGGAGACTACCTCACAGAAGATGAGCATTCTGATTAACCATGTTCTGACCACTAATTGCTATACTCGCGTTGAAGAGATTAGTCAGCGTCCTGCGCTTCCGCTAGTTGCATAATTTGAAAATATTATTAGAAAAGTGTTGACATTGAAGGAGAAAGGTGTATAATTCTCTCCGTAGCAAGGCAAGGCGGTCGTGCGATAACTTTCCTTGTGTAGCCTTACCGTAACGAACCTGCGGTGTAGAACATGATAAGGACAGGATTCACCTGTCCTTTTTCACTTTTCATAAACCAACTTTCCTTTCCTGTATTTATACTGGTCAAGTGGCTTATTTTTCTCGTTGTATGCGGTTACACAAACTCCATTCAGAGTAGTAACCACTATTGAGACGACTATTCTCTTTTCCATCTAGCCAGTCTTCTTGTTTCTTATCTCTGCTTCATACTGGCTAATGAATAGTAATCGTCTATTTCTTTGTAACCATACCTCTTGTGGGCGTTTAAGTGTTTCTACGGCGTATCCCAATGTAACTGTTCGCCAAGACATTTCCTTGCGTCTCTTCTCGTGCAGATGATTTTTCACTTTCTCATTCATACGAACCTTGCCGAACATCGTCATGATTTCTTGTTCTCGTGACAATTCTTCCAGTCCATTAATAAATGTTCTCATTGCTTTTTCCGAAGTCAATGGAATGCTTTGTAATGGAGTGAGTCTAGGTGAGTTTGTCCATTTGCCTTGTGTCTCTGTAAAATGGAATTCTGGTGGAGTGGTCTCGTTGTTCTCATTCAAAATAGCCAAGACCCTAGATAATTCATTTATAGTCACTTTGTTATTTAGTGACAAGTAGGACTAAAAAAGACTGTTGACGATTGCTTAAAAATCACCTGATGTTGGTGATAGAGCCATAAGAAAACACGACATCGAAATGCGTTTGCCCTGCATAAATAGTTCTTGCAGAATAATAGATTCTTGGTAGAATCTATACTGTTATAATTTTATTCTCCTAACTAAATGAAACTTCATTTGCCTCTTCCTCTTCGTCGGGCTGTGTGTGCTGTGCTTGCACTTACCAGCGTTGCTGCTACTCAGGCGTATGCTTCCACTGAAGGAACTTATGCATTAACTCTTGCCTCGGAGGATGATTCATACTTCGAGGTTGATGATATCGTGTATGAGAATAAAACCACCCAATATGCTTTGGGTACCTATGATCATGTGAATTCTGGTGGGTCTTTGCTTACTTCTGATGAAAGTATTGAGTGGTCACCAGGTGGTGAAATCCGTGTGGCGAACAATGTTCGCAAGATGACCTATCATAATACCCGTGGCATTAGCATCTGGTATTATGGCGGTATGATACGCTCTAAGAAAGACATTACCTGGAGCGATTCAGACAATGTGTATCTGAACAATAATGACTTGAATGTTTCGGGTACACATGAAAGCATGAGTTTTACGTGGCCTGAAGTCTTTTTGTATGGGGGAGCCGTTTATGCATCGGGCGCTTTCACGCTCTCGAACTGCGGGAGTGTGGAAATATGCGGCAACGCTATATCTGCTGCAGCCGCTGAGGTAGCTTCTAGCGGTGAGATTGGCGGCGGCGGCGGTGCCATTTATGCCTCCTCTATTACTATTTCCGGGAATAAGGACGTGCAGATAACGGATAATAGTGTCTCTTTCTACTATAGCATGGCAGGGGACGGCGGTGCTTTATACAGTACCGGGGCCGTGACGTTCTCCGGTAATCGTGGAGATATTGCAATCAGTCGCAATAAAGCAATCAAATATGGCGCGGCTATCAGGGGTACTACGGTGAGTTTTCAGGATAATAAGGGAAAGATACTTATCAGTGAGAACTCTACGAAAAAAGGAGAGGCTGCCATTTATTGTACGGCTCTTACCATGACCGGTAATGCTGATATTGAATTCAGCTCTAACATATGTTCTGAGGGTTATTTTGGAAGCGGTGCGAGTGTGGTATATGCCTCATCAGGTGATGTTACTCTTGAGGGAAACGGAAATGTGTTGATTTCCAGTAATTCATCCTGGACCTATAATTTTGCTACGGAAACAAACGTGCCAGGTACAGCTTTTCAGGTCAGTAAGGGGAATCTGAGTTTTATTTCGAATGCCGATATCACCATTAGAGAAAATGAAAATACGGTTTTCTGTTCTGGAAATGTGGATATTTCGAAAAATCAGGAAATCCTGATTCAGGATAATTATGGTTTTGCCTCAGTCTCAGGAACTGTCAGCATGTGCGATAACGCCGGCATACAGTTAATGGACAATGATTACAACTTTTCGCGTGTCTCGAATATTATCCTGAAGGGGAATGACGACATCTCCATTACGGGGACTGGCGATTCTGCGGTGAGTGCGACAGATACTGTAACGGTGCAGAATAACGGTAATATCACGATTCAGAATAACGCAGGAACCGGTATTTATGGTGGTTCTGTCGTGGAGTTGGCTGGCAATGAAAATGTTTCCATCCAGAGTAATTCCGGCTACGGTATAAACGGTGGAAGTTTAAGCCTCTATGGTAATAAGGATGTAGTTATTCGTGGAAATGGAAGCAATGGTGAGCTTCTGGCTATAAAACTTTCCGGTGAGAAAACAGAATTGTCTGCGGCGGCTGGTCATAAGGTGGAAATTCATGGACAAAGCTCCATTTCTGCAAGTGGTGGCATTTCGTTGAATGGCGATTATGAGGATGCCCAGGGAAAACGCGTGCAGTCCACGGGCGATATTATTTTGAGTGGTGAATATGCCGCCGCCGATTTGGCTACGTTGAAGGGAGCTTCTGCTACAACAGAGGAACTTGCCAACGCCGAGAAATACGATTTTACCGGACTTGTAACTCTGAAAGGCGGGCAATTGATTTTGAAGGATGGAGTTGCCGTGACCATGTCACGTCTTGTGTTAGCGGATGGCCGTTCTGCTACGCTGGCGTTATCTGGTTCCTCGCTGAGTGGAAATCAAGGTGTATACTCAGGCAAGGGGCACACGATGCAGTTTGCCGAAGTGAATACGCTGACGTGCGATACATGGCTGCTTTCCCGGAATGCGGTGGTGGATATCAGTCTGAATGCAAACCACAAGGATACGGCGGCATTGACCTTTAACGGCGTATTGATTAATGGCGGCTTTACCTTCAATTTAAGTGCAGAGGAAACACTTGCACCCGGTTCTTACGCATTGTTGACGCTGGGAGAGGAGAGTAAATGGTATAGTGTGGATTCCTGGACGAAGGATTATGTGTCCATTACGGGGTTGGATGCAGCATTTGAAGATTTGGTATGGAATGGCTCAACCCTGTACCTGAATTACAAGACGACGTCACCAATTGAGAGTGATTTTGCGAATACGGAGATTGCCTGGGATGCGTCTTACAGCATTTCTGCCAGTGGGTATCGAGAAGTCACAGTGAGTACAGGTACTGATCTGTCTGCGGTTTGCACGGAAACAGGAGCGCTTGCTCTGACGGTGAATGGGTACCTGGGAGCCTCTTCTGAGGATTGCAGCTGGTGGATAGGTGATACTCCACTGTTCGCATCGAAAGACGTGATTATCAGTGGCCGAGCTGGCGAAAAGGATGGTGCTTCATTTACTGATGTAAACGGTCTTGTTGTAGCTCCTGATTCGTCGCTGACTATTGCGAATATGGCGGAGGTGCTTATCGGCATGAACAATAGAAATGCCATTTCCGGAAATCTTACTCTTACCAATAACAGGCTTGTTTTGTTGAATGCCAATACGATTTCTCCTGCTACGGGTGGTAACATGACCCTGTCGAACAATGGGCAGATTATCGTGTCGGGTAACGCATGTCCTGTGGTTCAGGGGGCATCACTGGTACTTAGCAATAATGAATATGTTTATCTGCTGGATAATAAGGAGTCCTCAGCTTTGACCGCAACGGGGGATGTATTGATTTCCGGGAATACATACATTCTTGCCCAGAATAATTTGCGCGCGTTCAGTTCCAGCGGTAATCTCAAACTGGAGAATAATCAGAATATCGGCATTGAGAGCAGCTCCGGTGCTGCTATCTATGCGGGGGCCTCTGTTGAGATTTCCGGAAATACAAACTCTCTGACTGTGGGGCTGGGGCAGGACAATGCGGTGAAGGCTGAAGTCTCTGTTTCGCTTCTGAATAATGCAGCACAGATGCAATTCATTCAGCATGAACTTAATGGTATATATGCGAAAGAAGATGTCACGATTAGCGGAAACATCGGCATCATTGCCTTGGAGGGGAATGGTGAATCTGGCATCAAGGCTGGAAAGAAGTCACTCATCAGTGATAATGAGGCTCAGATGGTATTTCTGGATAACAAATATGCTGCAATAAACGCCGATGAGATTACACTCAGTGGCAACAAGTCAGATATGGTGTTCCAGAAAGGTAAATATGGTTTGATAGCTCCTTCTATAATGATTGCCAATCATTCGGATGCATCTCTCTATTTCCGTGATTTCTCAGAGAGGGCCATTTCAGCTTCCGATGAGCTGACGATTCAGAAGAATGCGTATCTGGAATTTTCCAGCTCAGAGGGCGAGAGCGGGGTTGGTCTTTATGCATGGAAGGCTACAATTCAAGGAAATGAACTCCTCTATTTCAGCAACATCGATTCCCCGATTACTTTCAATACGTTGAATTGGCTGAATAATAAGGCAGCCTTATTCGAAAATAATACAGGTTCTGCGGTTCAGGGCTCTAATCTGACCATGAGCTCTGAGAAAGGAGGTTCGCTTGTTTTCTCTGATAACAGCAGCAGCACCGGCAGTGCTATCTATATTACGAGCTCCGGTTTATTGACTGGATATACCAACATTGCCATGAATCGCAATGAGGCCAGTTCGAAAGGCGGTGCCATGTATTCCGAAGGTGAGTTGGAGGTGCGCAGTGTGGAATCCTTGCTCCTTCAGGATAACAAGGCTTCATACGGTGGTGCCTTCTATACCAAAAATTCCAGCAACTTCTCCCAGATTGGCAGTCTGCGTATGCTGAATAATCAGGCCACAAGCCAGCAGAGTGCGACTAAGGGTGGTGCTGTGTATGTGACCGCTAATCAGATGGATATGAGTAATATTCAGAATCTGGAGTTCTCCGGAAATGCAGCTTTTTCGTCTTCGTCCACTACAGGCGGTGGTGCTGTGGCTCTTTACAATGGCGGCGGTTTGTATATGCAGCAGAATGGAGACGTGCTCTTCAGCAGCAACTGCGCTGTTTCTGAATTTAAGGAGGCAAAAGGTGGTGCTATACATTCCGAAATTGGTTTGATAACGCTGAACAATAATGACAGTCTTGTATTTACAGGCAATTATGCCTCTTCCATTAATGCCCGGGGTGGTGCCATTTATTGCACAGACAGTATATTCCAGATGATTGGGAACGATTATGTGGAGTTCCGTGGCAATTATGAGCAGGATGGCTCAGATTACCGACTGCGCTCTCTGTATTATACGGATGCCTATGTGCCCAATGCCGGCTCATTGTTGCTGTTTACCATGTCTGCTCCGGATAAGGGAAAAATCGCCATATACGACAGCATTTATGTGGATGCCCGCAATAACGACATGTGTCTGCTGAATGTTGACCCCGGCAGCACTATGGCGAGCAGCGGCGGTGATATCGTGTTCAGTGGTGCTACAACGGAAGCCGATTTAAAGGCTCTTAAGGGCATGGCTCCCACAGTGGAGGAACTGGAGCTTTCCCGCACATCCGAAATCATGGGGCTGGTGTTCCTTGGTGGTGGTCGGCTGATTGTGCAGGACAACGCCATTCTTAAGACCACCGGGCTGCATGTTTCATCTGCATCTGCCAACAACGCTTCTGAATTGTATTTGCAGAACGGTACTCTGGATATGAACTGGAGCGGTGGTCTGTATGATTTGAGTGTATACAAGAATTGCACTCTGAGAGCATGTGGAAACAGTGATTTGAGGGTTGGTAAGTTGATTCTCCAGGACGGAGCTGTTCTGGCTGCGGAGCTGGATGCGACAAATATCACCTCTGCAGCTCTGAATCTGGATGGTCAGGTGGATCAGAAGGGAGCTCTGACTCTGGATGTATCCGTGGCACATGGAGGTTCTCTGGCAGATGGTGATTACAAACTGCTTACTTTGACCGGCGGCTCCAGTTCCGCTGCAGATGTGGATCTGACTAAGGTAACATGCGATGGTATTCTCGTGGATACAGAGTCTCTCTTCTGGCGGGATAATACGCTTTTCATGAACTTCAAGGTCCGGAACCTCACATGGGACGGCCCGGATAACGAAGTCTGGTCTACAGCCGGGGGGACGGTCTGGTCATATGAGGGTGAGGCCTCTGCTTTCCGAAATGGCAATGGTGTGATTTTCAGCAAGGGTGGCAGCGTGGCTATTCAGGGTGAGGTTGAACCATTATCTATTACGGTGAATAATGCAGATGCTCTGACACTGTCGGGCAATGGCTCTATCGTTGGCTCTTCTTCTCTGGTGAAATCCGGAAATGGAGAACTGGTTCTCAATGCGTCCAATAAATACACGGGTGGCACAGATATTTCTGCCGGCTCAGTCAAGGCAACTGGCAGCCAGTCATTCGGGCAGGGCGAAATCCGCCTTTTCGGTGGTACACTGAACCTGAATGAACAATCTGTCGGAAATAATATCATTGTCTCTGGAAATGCTGCAATTTCCGGCGCAACATCGACTTCGGGTACGCTTGCCCTGAATAATGGCCAGTTGAGTGCGGCTACTTCGTTCCGGGGAAATGTAGCTCTGCGTGCCGGTACATATATCAGCACCGCCACGATGCCTCACAGTATTTCTCAGTCGCTCACATCTCTGGAAGGTGCTGCGCTGCGGGGTGATTTCTCCCTTTCCGAGGGTGCAACGTGGAATGTGAAGGCCAACACAAGCATTGATGGTAGTCTGACTCTGGCCGGTGGTACGTTCAACTTTGCCGATGCTGTGCTTTCTTTGAGCGGAACACTGACCTTGGGCGAGGCATCGTTTGCCTTTAATGGTAATTATGCAGAGGGCAACACCTATACCCTGATTTCTGCCGGTAGCATCAGTGGCACGACGGATGCACTAGCCATGCTTAATGCCCATGATTCTTATAAATTGGGTATTGCCGATAATGCGCTTAAGCTCTATGTTGGTGTAACCCCGGATACTCCTGTAACCCCGGATGAACCTGTGATTCCCGATACTCCCGTGACACCGGATGAACCGGCCAATCCCGAGTCGCTCAAACCTCTGCGACCGGGTGCCAAGCCTGTTCTGGTAGGTGGGAATATTGACAAGAATACCGAAATCATCCTCACGGAAAAGGGAAATGTGACCTTGGAAGGTAAGGTGAATGCCGGCGCCATCACCGTCAAGTCGGATGCCAATATCACTTTTAAGAGCAACAAGAAGAAGCCCGGCTCGCTGACGGGCGATGGCGACCTGGTCAAGATGGGCAAGGGTACCCTGACGTTGAATGACGGCAACGGAACATGGACGGGCGATACCTATCTGTATGCCGGAACCATCAAGGTGAAGGGCACAAGCTCGCTCGGCAAGGGCGATGTATACGTGAAAGGTGGTGTGTTGAATCTGGGCTCCAAGGCTATTGCAAACGATATTGTTCAGTCCGCTAGTGCTGTTATCAAGAGTGGCAAGAAGTTCACCGGCTCCTATACCTTGGAGAAAGGTGAATTGCTGAAAGGTTCCACCCTGAATATAGCCAAGGTTGCTACCCTGGAGGGTGGTACGGTGAATGGTACCCTAACCGGCAATGGAAAGACCACCGTGACGGGAGATGTGAAGCTGGGTGATAAGGGCAAGATTACCACCAAGGCGCTGACCCTGGATGAAGATGCCACGCTGACCACCAGCGCCAAGGGGCTGAGCAGCAAAGCTACAACGCTTACCATCGGCGAGAATGCCTTGTTCTCCCTGGGTGGCAAGATGACGGTCGATTCGCTCAAGCTGAACGGCGGTGAGCTTAAGACAACGGCAAGCAAGCCTGCCGCCATGACGGTGAAGAACAACATGGAGCTGACGGATGCTACCCTGACCACCAATGGCAAGGTGACGACCAATAATCTGACGCTGAATGAATCCTCGATGACAATCAAGGGCGCCAAGGCCCAGAATTTCACTGTGAAGCAGAGTCTCACCCTCGGCAGCGGTTCGAACCTGCGTCTGAACGGCAAGCTGAGTGCCGGTTCGCTGACCATCAAGTCCGGCGGCACGCTGACGATGAGCGGCAGCAAGCCGGTGACGCTGAAAGTGAAGGGGGCTCTTACCCTGAACAGCGGCAGCAGCATTATCATGGATTATGACTTCGTGCAGGGCAAGACCTACAAGGTGCTGACCTTCGGTTCCTACAGTGGCAGCAAGGACTACTACTCCATCTTCGGTGTGGATGCGGATGACTGCACCATCACGAACACGGGCAAGGCGCTGACGCTGACCGTGACGGGTAAGTGGAATCCGCAGACGCAGCAGAAGGCCGTGGCCGCAGAGGCTCCGGTAGTAGCCGCCGCGAAGAATAACCCGGTGGC
>DEPT01000040.1:21934-78411 GCA_002358905.1 Akkermansiaceae bacterium UBA3385 | reverse complement strand
CTCCGGTGCCGCCATTGTCATCATCCCCAGTACCAGGCGTAAAATCATCATCATCAATCAATCCAATAATCATGTTGTTGAGATAATCATCTACAACCACCAGATCACCGGTAAGGAATAACTCGTATGGATACCACGCCAACCCCTCACCTAAAGCGGGAAGCTGCTCATAGTCTACATAGCAATTTCCGCTCAGACTACCAGCCGACATATCAATCAGGCGAATAGTAGCGCCCCTTTCAAATTTCTTCTCCAGAGCGGCAGCCGTGCCATTCTGATACTCCAGCACAATGGATACACTCTGCGCGTAATTCCCATGGCCTTCCACTTTCAGCTGTGAAAAGTTGTTCCCCCCCACCACATTCGCACCGGCATAGTTGAAATCACCGACAGCATTAACATTGAATTTCCATTCAGTTGACTGGGTCCCATTTTTCTGAATCACTACATCCTTTATCGTCAGGCTGCCGTAGCCACCCTCCTGACCAATCTGCAAGGAACCACCTCGAAGCTGAAGATTCTCCAGGCGGCCGGTTCCTTTAATAACCCCGCCCACCACTGGACGCTTTGCCAAATCCAACTGATGCATGGTATCCTTACCTGTCTGCAGAACGATAACATTCTTATCACCCTGAACATTATTCACCACAAATTCGGATACCGAATCCTTATCTGCACCAGGCCCTACAACCAGCGTACTGTCATCCAGTATGAGGGTAGCATTATCCATATCCAATGCATACTCAGCATACGCCTCCATATCACGCAATTCCACCGTGCCGCCAGGTGCTACCTTCAGCACATCGACGGAACGCGCAAAATAGGTATCACTCTCCACCACCACCAAGCTGCCAGCCAAATCAAAACGCCCCAGCTTTCCATCGCTCAAGCATGTTCCATTCTGCAACTCAAGCACAACACCTTCGCTACCCTGCACCAGAGTCTTGGGTTCTGAATCTACAACCTTGCTTGAGAGCGTACTCACGGCTATCTGCCCCGCATCCACATGAACATCCTGCGCATATATGACATTACACGCTCCCGTCATGTCAGATGAGAGAAAATTCTCTCCCGATATCGTCATGGCCACCGACGTTTCACTCCGCTTCACTTCCTGTTGCAACTCGAAGCTTTGACCAATCACACTTGAATTGATGAGCATGGTGTTGTTTACCGAGTTTTCCACCCAGTATCCCGTCCCTTCAAGCGTTGCTACCGGAGTATCAGAATTCAATACAACCGCCTGCGCTGCAGTCATCAGGCTCACCATCACTACTACCGGCATGGCAGATATCGGAAAATTCATCTTCATTATTCAGATTAAGCGAGAAAAAGTTAAGATGCGGCATGATACCACACCTTGTCTTATTTTCAAGCTTCTAAATATTTACAGACACAATAAATCAATTTTTCTTAACTAATAACAGAAAATCCATGAAACATACTTCCGCGATTTCCGGAAATGTCCTGCACTTTCCTTGACAATCACACCTGAATCCGCCATGATACCGGCACCATGTACATTCCCACACAGGAAGAAAGATATAGCAAGGTGGCAAGACTCACGCTGCTACTGTGCATCATGGCTCCCTCAGCGGTGGTCATGTGGCTGGCAGAAATAACAGACTTGCTCACATGCTGCTATTCTTTCCTGTTGCCGGTGGCCATGCCGCTGGACTGGCTGGGGTTCAACAAAGTAGCTGCCATCTGCATATCTGCGCTGCTCCAGGGCATCCTCTTCTTCTGGCTTGCCATTACAAAAAAATTGAAAGCCAAAACCAAAACCACCATTGCCGTGACATGGGGCATGAGCTTTGCACTGATTCTCAAGGTGCTGATTGCCTTTTCCGTATACCGCGCCGTGACAGGCCAATAACGAAAATGCCCCGGTTCGCAAAAACCGGGGCAGATTACAGACTTTCAGGGTACTGATTACTTCTTCGTGATGGTAATCTTACCGTAAGAATCGCGGTTCACCTCCATGTCGAAGGTAACATAAAGCCGGGGTTTCTTAACAGCCTTCTTTACCTTAAGCGTGTATACATTATTACTGCTTTTGTGGCCGGTGCTGCCTTGATGGCAATCCTCCGCCACCTTGGTCTTGCCATCATACAACTCCACAGCGCTGAAGCGGGCGGCATCCCTGCCACGCTGGTAGTTGAACGCCACCTCATAGGTTCCGGGCTCCTTGATGGGCAGTGGTCCCAACACCTCCGCCGGTTCCTTGCAAGTGGGAATCACTTCCGGGCTCCAGCCCTCAATCGAGTTGAGTTCACGTACCCACATACGCTCAGCATCAATGGCCGACTGCCCCAGAATACTATCCGGGTCAATCTTGCGCAAGCGGGATATCGTGTCCTTCAGTTCCTTTTTGTGCTCCATTCCACCATGGCGGCGCAGCAGACCAATAGCGATGCAGCAAAGCTGCTGCTGCTGTTCTTTATTGAAATGAGGATTTTTCTGCAACTCCCTGACCTCGGCAAGAGATTTCTGCCAATCCTTGGTGCCGGCTGTGCCAATAGCATAGTGCGGCAGGTTCAGAGAAAACACCTTCCCCATGCCCGATTTATCCTCCGGGTCTGCCTGCTGAATCCGTTTCTGCACATTATCCGGGCGGGAAATGCCCTGCAAGGCTGCAGCCTCGCCCAGCAGACGAGCCTTTTCCGGGCCACTTGCCTGCTCAGCCTGTGCCACCAGTTTACCCTGTGTGGCATAAGCCTTTTTCAGGGCATCAATGCGCTTAGCCAGCACAGCAGGCTTCTTACGTTCCTTGAACGGAATACTCAGGGAAGCCAGCACCCTGCCCTCCTTTGTGTAAACATTCACCCCGGGTATGCTATCCGGCGTAGGGACACGAACCTTGCCAAACCGGGCCTTGAGCTTCTCCTCATGCTCTTTGCCGCCCAGATTGGGCAAAGGAAGAGTCATGACCACATCGTTGCCGAGAACCTCGGTCACTTCCTCGGCCTGCATCATGAGGTCCACAGTCTTCTTGCTGTGCTTATCCCAGCCATCAGCATACACGAAAACAAGCACCAGACCATCATCCTTCACCAGGGATTTAGCCTGCTCAAAGTTTTCTGCAGTGGAATAACCAAGCGCCGTAAGCGGCAGCAGCGCCAGAGCCAGAGCAAATACTTTCTTTATCTTTTTCATTTTTCTGTTCAAAGGGTTAGATATTATGCAGCCTGATTACCATAGATGTAGATACCATTCAGATGGAAGAACTCCGGCCCACCCACACGCAGAATACGCACATACCTGGCCACAGGCTTCTTTCCGCCCAGGTCGGTACGCATCACCCGGTTCTTGCAGGGACCGAAATCATGCACATCCTTCCAGTCTGTACCATTCTCAGAAACCTGAATCTTCATATTGTTGCAGCGGTGCATATTACCGGGAGAGGTGACCACCACAATTCCCGTCACGTACACCTGGCGGGCCAGCTCCACAGCCACAAAGGCATCCTTATCCTTAGCGGTGTGGAAGGTGCCACCCTCCGGAGTAAGGAGGGCTGCGTGCTCATGCGGATTATCCCACTTGGAGGTGGAACTGGTCCACACCAACCCCTTTTCCGAAGCCAGCTTACCCGGGAAACCTTCGAACGTCGGCATCTTGATACCGGCATTCTTATGACCGGTGGCCTTCACCATATCAGCCATGGCATTGAATGCGCTGCGGTCACGGCTCTTTTCTGCTGCCAGTATGGGAGCAGAAAGCAGCTTGAGGCGCTCTGCCGGAGTCATCTTGCCAGTGCCGGAACCAATTCCCTTGATGGTAGCCTGCATCAGGCTGGAGGCTCCCTTGGCATCCAGCTTGGAGCTCAGGTTATTCCCCCAGTTGAGAATAGCAGGGGCATACTGCGTGTTGGATACCGTGTACCCCAAGACCTCCGTATAATACTTGCACAAAGCATCCGTATTCTTTGCAATTCCCATGGCATTGAGCTGTTTATCTGCCAGGTCCTCGATATTCCAGCGATCCGGGCCCATCGGTTCCACGCTCTTCCAGAAGTTCAGGAATGCCTTGCGCAGCTGCTCAGAATCGGCCCCCATCTTCTTGGTCATAGAGGCAAGCATACCCTTGCTCATGAAATCATACGCCAGTTCCGGATAAATCGGTACCAGCGCAGAGCACATGGTATTGTTCAGTTTATTCCATTGGGCAGCGGTGGAGGCTGCGTTCTTATCGAGCAGTTCACACCACTCACGCCAGGCCATCCAGTTGCGGGGCTGCGCCTCGACAGATTTCTCATAGCTCTCCAAGGCAGCCTTTACATCGCCGGCTTCAGCCTGCACACCAGCCAGCACACGCCAGATGTTGGAATCACGAGTCATCTTCTGCTGCTCCTCCGAATACATTTCCGTAGCAGCGTGCAGCGAGGAATAAGTATGCACATTTCGGAACACCTGCCAGTGCAATCCACGCTTCCAGCTCAGAGAATATGCCGGTGTCCATTTGTCCCCCACCTTCACAATATATGAGCAATGCGCAGGCTCACCGGAAGTCATCGCCGGAACACCGTTGGCCAGTGCTGCAAAAGCACCGAAATGCGAAAGACTGCCGCACACACCACCCACATACTGAGTCATCTGGGCGCGATTCTCACCCAACACCGTTTCGAACGGAGCATAATACACCGGCCCATGAATAGAATCACCATAGATGTTATTCAAGCGGTAATCGCATCGCCAGCAAGCGCCCGGGTACTGATTAACAGGAACATGTACATTATCCAGCAGCCATGTCAGGCTGGAGATGGAACCATAGTGGTTATCGCCTTTGCAGCCGCACACCATGCGGCGTTCCCACATGGGAAGGTCATCAAACACCGCATTCAGACGGTCCTGTTTCCACGCCTTGATGTAGAAACCGGCGCGTTCCACGGCATCATGCTGATTCCAACCGGATTTCGCATACTCCAGAGCCGTGGCTGTTGCAATCTTGCGCAGCATGCTCTTACCAGCCATATCCGGGTATTTCTCCTTAATCAACTTAAGAATAGAAAGAGCCATACCAGGACGCACACACTCACCGCTGAAGGCAAACTCATTCAACCACTCCGGGGTATCAGCTATTGCCTCCATCAACTTGCGGCCATTCTCGTCTTTAGCGCTCTCACTAAAAGCATAGCTGCACCGGCTCTCCTTCTCCAGTCGAGCCACCCTCTCCTTTAATTTCTTCAAATTCCAGGCTGCAGATGCCGGGAGCTTACCCCCCTTGGGAATCGACTTCTCCATATCAGCAAGTTCCTTGCTGCTCTTCGTGAGCTGGTCATTCCGCGTTTTACCAGCCTTTGCCACTTCATCACGGCTGCGCAATTCGGCATCGGCCACCACCCATTGAGCAAGCAGCAGCATATTCTCCGGCTTGCTGAATTGCTTCAACAAATCCGAATCCGACTTACCAGCGCTCTGCTTGAGAATTGCAGCAGATACCTGCTTCTTCACCGACTGGCAATCTGTCCAGCTGCCAGCGCTCACAATACTCCTGTTAATACGCCCTGAAGCAGCTTTATCCTCAGACTCATCAGGTTCGTCAGCTTTCGCCGCTTTTTTACCAGCCTTCTTAGTGGCAGATTTCTTATCCGCCTTTCTGACCTCTTTCTTACCGCTTCGGGCTCCTTCCGTGGCAAAACAAGCACTGCTGCCCGCAATTCCCAAAGCCAGCATGGCCATTGTTACAAATATTCCTAATTTCATATACAATTACTTATGATTCAAAATATCTTGCCGCCATTGTACCACCTTACAATACGATTCTCAAGCACAAAAGCTCATTAAAATCTCTCGTTTGCACCTCCCTGCAAACTGCAATATTCTCCGGGGTATACCAGTATCAGGCAATGCGCGTGATTTCAAGCTGGCGCACCATGCACTGGTTTGTTTCGCCGTTGGCATTGGTGCAGCGCGGAGTAAAACAGAGGGAGAACCGATGATTGCCCGCCGGCAGAGTAAGCTGCAACGCCGCAGAGCGGGTGTAGTTCTCCCACTGCCCTGCTTCTGTGTTGTGCGGCAGCAGAATGATGCCAGCCGACTCACCATTCACCAGCAGCTCACGCAGGGCACAGGTATCGCTGTCGCGCAGAGACGCTGTCGCATTGCAGTAATGCACGCGTACGGCGTATATTCCTGCCGCCAGCACGGTATCCTCATAATCCAGGCGCGCTGTGCAAGGGCGAGTATCCAGCCAGGCCTGCTCCTGCTCAACATCAAATTCCGCCTGTTCACCCACACGGACAGGGCGCAACTCCACCCGGCAACCGGATGCCGGACATTCAAATGGTCGACTGAAGCAGGATGTCGTGACTTCATTTACCGCCTGCACCGTATATTCGTTGTAATAGGCCCGGCCAGGCGGCAATGAACACTGGCAGTCCAGCGTGGCAGAGAATGCCACACCGTTGCGGAATACATTGTAGCTGGCAGCTCCCGGCACCGGGTGCCAGCGCAACAGGCGAGCAGACGGATTATCCCACTCCGGTTCCGGCAGGTCCTCAACAGCCCGGGGAACAGGTAGTTGTTCGGCTTCATCCTCAACAGGCATCAATTCCAGCTCAATCTGAATGCGGCCAGAGGCGTCCAAGGGGATAATGGGCGAATCCGGGTGACCATTCACCATGACCGAACATATCTCTGTGCCGTATCCATTCACATGGATATCGAGCACCATGTCACGAATACGCAGCCCTGTCAGCCAATGACTACCACGGTATTCCCTGGGCACGCATGGCTGAATCACCAGGTTATCACCTTCAAACTTGATACCAAAAACGGCGTAGTAGAACATACCGAGCATGCCTGCCACGCTCCAGAGCTGGCGGTCCGAGTTCTGTATCGTCTGTTCGGCAGCACCGGTCTCTGCATGAAAATTTTCCTTGTTGGTACCAAAAGCCATCGCTGCCCGCAGCAACGCGGACATCGAGAACGAAGCCCCGGAAGCATTCTGCAAATCTGCCTGTGCCAGCAGCACATAGGCCTCCACAAATGGCCAGACGGCGCGGTTGTGGTAGGCTTTCTCCTGGCGGGATTTGTAGGGAGTGAACACCGGCGTGCCGAAGGGTGAACGCGGCAGGTGCTGCAGCGCCGTAGCGGCATGCTCACCCGCCAGCCCGCACAGCACCGCCAGCGAGGTAGCCAGCGAGTCCACGCGGTCATCCAGGTAGCCCTCTGCCGTGCGCATCATGCCGTAGTGGCAGGAACCGGCGCTCCAGAATTCCTCCTGAATCTCCGCGGCCAGCCGGGATGCCGCCGCGGCATACACGGCTGCCTCCTTATCGCGGTCCAGCTCGCGCAGCATACGCGCCAGCAGCTGGCGGCAGAGATAATGCAGCACATTCGTGCCGAATGCATAGGAAGAAGCAATATCCGCCGGGGTCATCCAGTCCGGATAACTCTGCTCACGCCAGTCGATGAACGAGGTCTCACCCGGGCGCAGCACTTCATCCTCCGGCATCACGGCAGCATCCTGCTCCAGAGTAGCCTTCAGCACATCCACACACCAGGCCAACCACTTCGTATCCCCCTGCACCTCATACAACGCCCAGGCGCCCAGTGCCCAGGAAACGCGGTCGGTGGAAACCGGCCAGCCACCGCCCGTGCCGGTATCCTGCATCACCACGCCGTTGCGCACGCGGGATTCCAGGCTGCGCCGTGTGGCCTCCGGGGCCGCAAGAGCCGTGCCCAGAGCTGCAGAGAACGCAACATCCCGCGTCCACACCGAGGACCAGTTAGCACCCGCCAGTAAATGCCCTTCGGCATCTATATCTGCCTGCAATTCCTGCGCCGCCAGGGCATACATGGCCTGCAGCACCGGAATGGAACTGCGCATGCCGGCACAACCGGCCGGCGGGGCCATGGGGATGCTCAGCTCGCGGCTCTCAGCCTCGCGGGTGATGCGCAGGCAGCCGGGCGACACCAGCTCCGCCACCAGCCCCGGCTGTTCCAGCCGGGTGGCGGTGAGGCGGTAAGCGCCGTTATCGAACAGGAGCTGTTCCGGGGCAGAAGCCATAAAACGGGCATCAGAGAATGGCACCGGGCACATAGCCCACACCATCCGGGAAGCGGGTGGCAAGCTCCTCCACCATGGCAGCGAAGGCATCCACCTGCTGAGCAGCCATACCGGTATCGCCGGCGTTGGCATCGTAAATCTCCTGAATCTCCTCGCGGGTCAGCATCAGGCGGCCATCGGCGCCCAGGCGGTCCAGCAGGTCATTGGTGGAGATGAGACCATTGCGCAGGTCGTTGGACACAGCCACAGCGTGTTCCTTGATAACCTCGTGAGCCGTCTCGCGACCCACCCCGCGCTTCACAGCAGCCATCATAATGGTGGTGGTCATCAGGAAAGGCAGGTAGCGGTTCAGCTCGGTGCGCACCACGGGCTCATACATACCCATCTGGTCCAGCACGGTGATGAAAGTCTCGAACAGGCCATCAGCAGCCAGGAAGGCATCCGGCAGCACGCAGCGGCGCACCACAGAGCAGGACACGTCGCCCTCGTTCCACTGGTCGCCGATAATGCCACCAATCATGGTAAGGTGCCCCTTCAGGATAGCGTGGAAACCGTTCACGCGCTCGCAGGAGCGGGGGTTCATCTTATGCGGCATGGCGCTGGAACCCGTCTGCCCCTTGGCAAAGCCTTCGGTGCAAAGCTCGTGGCCCACCATAAGACGCCAGGTCTTGCAGAAGCTGCTGGGGCCGCTGGCCAGACCCACCAGGCCGGAAATAATCTCAAAGTCCAGGGAACGCGGGTATACCTGGCCCACATTCATCCACTTGGAGGAAATACCCAGGTGAGCGCAGATGCGGCTTTCGAGCTCGCGCACAGTCTCCGGGTTCTTGGCAAAAAGGGAAAGCTGGTCCAGCTGGGTACCCACAGCACCCTTGAGACCACGCACGCGGTAGCGCTCCATCATGCTTACCCAGGCCCAGGCCCAGTGCACAATCTCCTCACCGAACATAGCTACGCGCTTGCCCATGGTCGTGGCCTGAGCAGCCACGTTGTGTGTGCGGGCAGCAAACACCATATCACGCCAGCCGTTGGCGCACTTGGCCATGCGGTCCAGCACTGCCACAGCTTTATCTCGGATAATATGCATGGAACGCCAGATCTGCAGCTGCTCCACGTTCTCCGTCAGGTCACGACTGGTCATACCCTTGTGAATGTGCTCATGGCCTGCTAGGTCGCAGAACTCCTCGATACGGGCCTTCACGTCGTGGCGGGTTACACGCTCGCGGGCGTTGATGCTGTCCACATCCACCTGACCCTTCACGCTCTCATAGGCATCAATAGCCTCCTGCGGAATATCCAGCCCCAGATCCTTCTGGGCCTTCATCACGGCAATCCAGAACTCGCGCTCCAGCACAATGCGGCCTTCGGCAGACCAGATAGCTTTCATGGAATCGGAGGCATAACGCCCTGCCAGTACATTCGGTATTGAACTCATAATTTATGCTTTGGGGTTCAGGTGAGCAGGTATCCTACCAGAATTCACCCCCTTTTTCAAGTCCGAACATCACAGCTGCGCATCCAAAAGCCACGGGCGGCTCACTCATACAGCAAAAAATTATATTGACTCTATAATTATTAATATGTTATAAGCTTAATTACCGTATATTTTCAAACTACATACACTTTTATGAACCGATCTCTCTCTCTCATTGTCAGAATTAACCTTCTCATTTTCAGTATTTTTCTTTTATGTTGCTGTGGCTCATCAAGAATGCCCCAAGGCACATGCAAGCCTAACGGGGACCTCTCCATTGGCTCGGAGCAACTGTGCATCCAAAACAAGAACTCCATTATCAGGATAATTCAGAACAAATCCATCACCAATTTGGAAGAACTGAAAAGACACCTGAAAACCCCCACACATGGCCGAGGAAAAGAAAATGGCAAGCGGTACGATATCTGGCACTACACCATGTACAGCACAGATTTGCAAAAGAACAATTTCTGTTTATTGGCCGTAGAAAGCATAGATAAGAACATCTGCCGCATGGCGTACATGACGAGCTCCGAATCTCAGACGCCGGCCTATTACGGAGATGCTGCGCTGGCACACGCCTTAAGCCAGGTGACATTCGGCAACGGAACAATAACCGGCTTGCAAAATGCGTTTAAACAAGTAGAAAAAAGACGCCAGCCACTGGTAAAGAAATATCACAAATTGAAACCTGCTAAAAGAATTCCCAGGCAGATTGCTTCTCCCGCCGCCACACCAATCAACACATTATCAACTCAAACCAACACACCGAAATCCAGTCGGGGTTACACGGCGTATACCAATTCCAATGGCGACCTGGAAGCCGGAGCTTCGTTCCTCAGTTGGAATAACCGCTCCACCATTAACAAAATGATTAAGAACCACCAATTCAACACGATTCAGAACATTGAAAACACATTAGGATGCAAGGCCCACGCCAAGGGTAAAGGCAAAGATGGCCACTACAGTATCTGGCACTATAACTGGAGCTCCAGCAACCTGAAGCATCACTGGACCTGCCTGTTCTATGCACACCACCAGGGAAACCAGGTCATGGCGGTGGCCTATCATGCCATACTCGAAGATGGAAAAAACCGGTTTTATGGCGATAAATCACTGATTTCCAAAGTCGGAAGCGTCATGAACAACTGGAACTCACCTGCCGGAAGTTCACCATCCCCAGGACTACACAAGGCATCACACCTGGCTGTGGACCAATCCAACAGCGTTCTCATCCCCTACATTCAGCGGCGGGGAGAAGAAATAAAGACAGCCCAGCGGAACCAAGGTCCCAGCATTGGAACCATCCTTGCCGAAAGTCTAATCACCGGGGTCACACACGCATTGACAAATACATACACGCCTCAATCAACACCGGTCTCCTCCAGCTCGTCATCTTCCTCCTCCCTGTCCGGCACCAGTAACTATGGTACACACACAGTCACCACTACCTCAGATTGCACGCGCTGCCACGGCAGAGGAAGTATAAACAACCCATACACGGACGGCTCCGTCACATGTTCATCATGCAACGGTTCAGGCAGAGTCACTGCCTCGACAAGGGTTGGCCGAAGCAGCTCCCTTACTCCTAACAGAACCCAGTGCTCACTGTGCAACGGCCAGAAAATGTATGATGGCAAACGCTGCCCGAGCTGCCTTGGTAAGGGGTATCAGGAAAGTTTCTTCCACTAAATCATTTACATGAAGAAAAAAACTCTGTTAAACCTTCTGGTTGATATGTTATTTCGCGGCAAGGTCGTAACTCCGCCGGAACATGGGACATTAATCCCGTAGACATAACCGACGAGGGACCGCCCCACCCTCTGATCCGAGCATCAGAAAAACCGCCTGTGATCCTCTCAGGCGGTTTTTCCTTACCGGTGCGGCAGTCGCCGCACACGTACTCATTATTCTGCATTCTGCATTTTGACTTCTGCACTCGATTCCAGCCTCTGGCTGGGGGAGAGTCCGTAGATCTGCGGCTCGTATAACAACTGAGCCTGAGCAGGCGGAGCAGTGGCACTGCCGGCACGCTTCACGCGGGCATAGTATCGCAGGTTCACGATATCCCGTCCGGGCCAGCGGGTGCAGAAACCGCGTACGCGGTCAGCCAGGTATTCGCGCTGGTCGAAATATTCACTCCAGTTGAGGGGCTCCAGGCCGGCGGCCTGGCCGGGCACTTCGGGGTTGATGCCCTCCATGCTGGCTGGCAGGTAATCCTCCAGCACAAGGTGGTGCAGGTCCTGCTCACTGGCCTTGGCACAAGTCAGCGATACACGCACCACATCACCCACGGCAAACTCTGTGGCCGGACGCCAGATTCCATCATCTCCCTGTTTCTCATAAATACGGGTCATCTGCAGTCCCTTCTCCGTCACACCGGGGTATTCAGTCTGCTGCGGCTGAGCCTTGGCACGCAGCACAGCATACACTGTACCATCCAGAGCAGCATAGGCCGTGTTCATGTCCGGGTTCTTTACCTGGTATACACCGCGGTCCAGCACAGCCACACCATGCGGCATGCGCAGAATGGCCCGCACCTGGGCACCGGGAGAATTACCCACATAGGTCATAAGGGCATATAGCGACCAGGCACTACGCCAGCTGCTGTGGTGGCGATAGTCTGCTGCACGGGTGCGAATCCAGCGCAGGAATGCATCGTGGCGGCCATCGTTATTCGTACGCAGGTACTCCAGAAACTCAATATCGCTGCGCACGGAACCGCTGCACTGCCAGCTGCCGGAGGTATTCTCCAGAGCAGCCCTGAGCGCATCTCTCTGGGCTTCACGATTCTGCAGGGCACGGGCCACTTCATAGCGGGTAAGTGCCCCGGCCTGGGACACATCGGCCTTCTGCAGGTAATCAAGCAGTTTGTACCATTTGGGCCAGGGCAGCTCAACGCCGCGCTCCTCAGCCATGCGCAGCACCATGGCCACGTGGGCGCTGGACCACAAACTGCTTTCCCGGGCACCCGGCCAGTACGGCAGACCGCCGTCCGACTGCTGGTGGCGCAGCAAGTTCTGAATAATCTCCTGCACAACCTGCGGCACGCGGGCAGCCGGGGTCTGCGCCATACGAGGGCAGAGCGGAGCCAGGCGGTCATACATCAACCAAGGTAACAAGGCCGAAGCTGTATATTCGATATGCTTATGGGGAGTCTCCAGCAGGAAATCCACAGCCCCCTGCAGGTGCAGCAGCGGGTTGGCGGATACATGAAGCTCCAGCTGGCAATTCGGCGACTGGGCCACTTCGGCAGCCAGTTTTTCAGCGGGCACCAGGGCACCCTGCCCCGGCGTGAGCACCAGGTGATGAGCCTCCTTCAGCAGCGGAGAGGGATGACGCACCTCAAACTCCGCCTGCACGGCATCCTCACCCGTGGCACCAGTAGCCATCCAGCGGTATTTCTGTGTTCCGGTCTGCTGCGGGTTCACCTCAAAATTCAGTGTGGTGGAAGCACCGGCAGCCAGCGTGACCTGCTGCGGCTCTCCGCCTTCCATCATCTGCACCTGCCAGGTGCCTTCAGTATCCGTATTGTTGGTCACCGTGAGCGGCAGAAGCATTTTATCACCCGTGCTCATGAAGAGCGGTGCACCTACACTGAGCATCACCGGCTGATTCACCACAAACTGCCCCTCCTGCGTGGCAAAGCGGCCACCTTCCTTATCTGCCGCCACGGCAAACACGCGATAAGTGGTCAGCGTATCAGGCATAGTGCAGGTGGTGCTGAAATGCCCCTGTGCATCGGTATAGACAGAGCTGCGCCAGAAGGCCAGCGGATTGAAATTCGTACGCAAACGGGGTGCGGAACCCTCCACTGTACCGGCAGCATTCATCACGCCCATCTCGGTATCCATATCCGCATCGATGCTCAGGTCATCCGCCCCCATAGCCATGGGGGCAGCGGATTTCATCACGCGGAGTGGACCATTGCGAGGCATGGAATCCTGCATCCACCAGGGCTGGTGCTTCCAGCTACCGTCAGCCTGCAGACCCTCGCCCCGCCAGAGCCCCGGCAGCGGCTGGTAAGGCACTTTCAGCGAGAAGGAAACCTGGCGTACCAGGCAGGGATACAGACGCAGGGTCTGCAACTTGAAACTCAACGCTTCGGCCACATCCGGCTTCTTGTACTTGCTCTGCGAAAGCATGCCGGCATCCACCGCATACAGGGTCACCACCGCCTGGGTACCTGTCCCATTCGGCAGGGTGACACGACCACTGATATTCTGCTGCGTGCCGGGGCGCACGGCTTCGGTCGGCAACTGAAGTTCCACATTCAGCTCGCGATGCGGAGCAGGAGGATTCAGCGTGGTGCGGGCAGTGAGAATATTCTCAATAACACCCGTCTCCGCATTGCGGCGGGGCAGAATGGCATGCACCTGCACTTGACCTCCCTCATCATCCTGCAGGGGGGCGGCAAACTCGTGGCTCCCCTGCTGCACGGTGATGGGCATCACACGGGAACGCTGGCCACAGGTGACCACCAGAACACCCTGCCCTTCCATGCCGGATTCCAGCACCATGCGATGCCCGTCTGCACTGCTGCCCAGACGGAAATGCACCTTCTCCTCCTTCTGGCTGCCTGCCCAGCGCATGTATTCGCGGGTGAAGACACGGCCATACGGGTCGCGCCCCAGGATTTCCACCTTGAATTCATTACCGAATTCCTTGCAATGCTGCTTCATGAGCTCCTGCAGCGGCAAGGGGAAGATATCCGTATCCGGCTTCACATTGAACCAGCTGCTCCAGATTTCCTCCTCCTGCAGACGGATGAGCACAAAACCGTTAGGCAGCGGGGTGGCGGTGCGGCGTGTACCACGCAGAGTCACCTTCACGCTCTGACCATAAGAGGGAGCCTTGCCACAGCAGGCGCAGGTCAGTTTCAGGTGCTCACCCTCCACCAGGCTGGGCACCACCTCAGCCGGCTGGTACTCACCAAGACCGTTGAAGCGGCGGTATTCTTCGCGGTCGTTCGCCACGGCACCCTCATAGCGCACCGTGAAGCTCTTTGTGCCACGCTCACCCAACTTGCAGCGGAATTCCGTGCTGCCATCTGCCCCCAGCGGCTGCTTCAACTGCAGCACATAGCGCTTGCGGCCACCGGTCACGCTCTCTCGGGCGCCTTCCATGGGCACATCACTGATCAACTTCACCGTAGCGCGGCCGGTGCTCAACGGTGAGCCATTGAAATCCTGAGACTGCACCTTCAGCACAAATTCCTCCGGTGCCACCTTTTCAGTCATATCCTCGGATTCCACCGTAAAGGCATCGCGGCGGAACACCTGACAATTCACCTTGCAGCGGGAAAGAGTGCGGGGATAGGTGGTGCCCACGCGAATCTCATACTGCCCACAGACGTCTTCCTCTCCCTCCGGCAGGATAAGTTCCTGGCTGAATGCGCCGTACTCATCCACATTGAACAAGCGTTTGAAGAGAGTGGTGCCATCCGGCGCTGTAAAATGAAGCTCCAGCTCGCGGTGGCGGGAGTGCGAAATGCGGTTCAGAGCATCCACCGCGCGCAAGTAGCCGCGCACAAAAATCTTTTCACCCGGGCGGTAGTTGCTGCGGTCTGTCCACAGCATGGCGCGGAGTTCCACACCCTCTGCCTTGGTATTCATGCGGGTGGGATTCCAGGGACTACCCACCGGCTGCACCACGCAGTAATCCTCCCCGTGCTGCAGCAGAATATCGCCGCCAATCTGCGGCAGAGTCACAATACCCTCGTGAACCGGCAGCGCTTTCTTATCCTCCGCTTCCAGACAGGTGGCCAGAGCACCATCCACCGCACAGGCATCACTATGCCGCAGCACCAACGCCGGATACCCTTCCTCCGATTCGCCGATGATGCACAGCGCAAGGTCCGACACCGTGACAAAGGTATCGCGGCGCACCACCATCTTCTCCGGGTTCAGCCCCAGATTACGCGCAGCGGCCGCCACGGATTCCGAAGGATAGAAATCCATTTCCAGCAGATACAGGCCAGGTGCCATCTGGCCGCCGCACAGGGCGTCCAGGTCCAGCTCCACCTTGCATTCACCCACCAGCGGATTCGACCCGCCGGGCAGCTCTATTTCCTTCGTTTCAAAAAGCCGGCCACCGGCACCCTCCAGGAAAACGCGGTTCTGCAGCACCTCCCAGGCGCGTTCATACTCCGCAGGGCGGGCAGGCATGTCCTCCGCCTTAGCAAGGCCGATATCGATACGGGCCTGTTCCACAGCACGCTCGTAATTCAGCATAACGAGATTGCTGCGGCGCTCCTGCTGCTCCAGGTGCTGACGCACCTTGGGCAAAGCCTGAGCCAGTTCATTCACCTTCCAGTGGCGCAGGCGGGCACGTACACGGCTGCCATTCACCGCGGGCAGCTCCAGGCTGTGCTTACCCTGCAGCGGCAGGTAGTGCATTTCATCCGAGCTGAGCCGGGGTTCCATGGGGGTGATACTCAGTCGGCAGGTGAAATCCTTTTCCAGACGCAGCCCCAGCGTGCCTTCCAGTCCGGCTTTCAGGGTGCATTCAGCGCGCACCGGCACCGGTGTTTCTACAGCCAGCTTCATGCCAGGGGACGCGGTGGGATGATGATAACGCACCATGAGCCCGGTGGTCTTCTCTTCATCCACCAGCTCTTCATCCTCATCGCGGGCTTCGGGGGAAGCTGCCTTCAGGGTGAATTCCTGCGGCTCCAGCTCACCCAGATAACGCACCTTCATCTCACGGCCATTCACCATGGCCGTTCGGGTCACGCCATCCTCCGCCAAGGTGGTTTCCACGCCATCCAGCGTGAGGCGCATCTCACGGAAAGCACGTTTCAGCTGCTCCTTATCCACCAGAGAATTCAGACGCAGTTCCAGCACGTTGACAGTCTCACCCTGCTCTGCCTCGCCAGCGTTCTGCTCCGGGGCAGCCACCAGCGAGCGGGCAACGTGAATATCGCCCAGGTTACTTTCCAGGAAAGCGCTGCCCGGAGCCGGGGTTGCTTTAAGCCGCCAGATGCTGTTTGCCGGCAACTGGCGTTCCGGGCGCACCACCACATAGCCCTGCAGGGGCATATCCTGGCGCAGTTCTTCCCAGTTCACACCGCGCAGTGCCAGAGAACGCAGCACACTGTAGCTGTGGCCATGGCGCAGCTGAGCCTGCTCCGCGATACCACGGGTTGTTTCCCCCGTTTCAAAGAAATCCCCCTTATCATCCATCTTCACGCGGCTGAAAGTATAGCTGACCCCGCTCTGCGGATTCAGGTTGCGGGCCTCCTCTGTATATTGGTGGCGGGCAGATACCAGGGCTGCACCATTCGGATAGTCGGGCAACTCCTCGTTCACCAGCAAGGTGGAGGGAGCATGAAAACGGTATTCATATTGCTGCAGCTGGCGACCACTCAGATAGCGCACTCCATTTCTGAACTTCAAGCAGAATTCCGTGCTGATACTGGTGCCGGGAGCAGGCTCTATACGAAGGCAATCCTGGTCCACCCAGAGCACGCGGGGCTTGTGGGCATCATCCCCGCTGATGCTAAACAAATCATGCCCCTTGTCTGCCTGACTCACTCCGTTCAGATACTGATTATCAACTATCGTACGACTTACAACCGGCTCATCAAAGTTGATATTAATGATGCCCTGCCTCTCCCAATATGACAACGAATCGGCCCAGGCAGCAGGAAACGCTGCCAGGATTATACTGAAAATTTTACGTGCAATATGCTGCATACCGCAGTCATTCTATCATATTTCCATATATCGCACAAACCTCAATCGCTTCATAAAACGGCAAAGCTCGCGCGAACAGATTTTACTTATTCATGCTATGAATGCTAAAACGGCGCACTCCGAACAAGCGGAGTGCGCCGTGAAACCATTGTTCCGGTCAGAGATTATCTTTAGAAGTTGACTCGATAACCCACAGTGCCGTTCACGTTGATGTAATCGCTGCGAAGCTCAACAGAGGCATCAGCAAAGATGCTGCCACCTTCCTGGCCTACGGGAACCGTCAGGCCGGCACCGGCTTCCAGACCGAATGCACCCATCTCAGCGCTATCCACACTGGTCCTGGTCTCGGGCAGAGCAGCCAGAGCCACGTCAGCACTGCCCTGGCGATCACCCACATCAACCTTGGCCAGCACGCGGGCTTCCAGGATACTGGTGCGGTTGTATACGCTTTCGCCAACCACAGCCTGTGCACGGGCACCCAGACCCAGCGTCACAGTGTCGAGCGTCTGGTCATCCACATCCAGAGCGGCATCGCTGCCCTGCTCGGTATATGCGCTCACGGAAGTATGCTTCCAAGTGATATTGAATACAGGCTGCAGACAGGCTACACCGTATTCATCAAGAGCGTACACACGCCCCACTTCATACATAAGACCGAAGCTCATGCCATCCGTCTCACCCTTGTTTTCATAACCCTCAATGGTGCGATCCATGCTGATATCGGACTTACCGATAGTACCCACGAAGGTATGAGTCCAGGCGCTCGGAGCATAGCGGGCAAAGGCAGTCAGGTAGTAGGTGTCGATATCGCCGGTAGCCTTATCGGCACCCGTGGCATCAATATCACCATACATGGCGGTAAGAGCCAGACCAGCGGTGAACGTGGAGCTGAGGTCAGCATCGAAGCCCACGGTACCACCCCAGCTGTTGAGCTGGTAGCCACCTTCTGTGCCGTTGTCGGCCAGCTCGCTGAAGTCGCCCTCAGCGTTAATCCAGGCGTTGAAGTAGGGCATCTCAGAATCATCAATATCCTGCGGAACACCCATGGTGGTCGTGCGGTTGCGAATAGCCCTCAACTGGCGTTCCACATCACCGTGGACAGCCATACCCAGCACGGCTGTGCTGGCACCGGCCAGAGCTGCACCCAGTTCATCTTCGGTGGCGGCATCTGCCTTGTCGAGCTTGTTCAGAACTGCACCCAGGGCACTGTCCTTGGTCATCTGCGGGTTGAGCTCAACCAATGCGGCATCAGCCAGCACAAGACCTGCTCCACCATTGGCGCTCACGCTCTCAGCTGCCTTATCCGTGTAGTAGCTGGCATTACGGCCAACGGCAATCACCTTGCCATCTTCCAGGATGATATCGCTGAAATACTTAGTATATCCTTCGGATGCCTTGTAGGAATCATCGGTTGCATCGTAAGTACCAACGAACACCTCTGCATCACCGCTCATGTTACCAAGGTCCACAATACCGTTCTCCATGATAGCCTGAACATCTTTGGTGCTCATCTTCACGGAGTCGCTGTCGAGGACAACGACCAGCATGGAATCCTGCAAGTTCAGATCGCCCTTGGCAGCGGCACTCTGCTTCACGATAAGTTCACCATCAGTCAGTGTACCATTAAGCGTCACCTTGGCATCCTGGGCGTACACGGTTGTATCCTGCACGTTAAGGGTTGCCTTGACATCGCTCAGCAGCAGGTCCACAGCAACGCTGCCACCGTTGATATTCACCTGTTTGCCGGTTACTGCCACATCGCCCGTAGCAGCTGTACCGATATTAATGATGCCGGAATCAGCTGCAATACCATTCTCCACCGTGGAATTCAGGTTCAGGGTACCACCTTCCAGAGCCACCTGCTCCGCAATGGCAGCGTTGGCATTCACCTCACCGCCCTTGATGGTCAGCTTCTGGGCCACAGCAGCGCTGATGTTCATCTGGCCGCCATTCACAATGATATCGCTTGTCTCGTTATCACCCATGGCGCCAGCGGCGTCAGCATCGTAGGTCATTGAGCTGTTCACATAGTAGGTATCCTTACTGAAAGACTTCTTTTCAGTCAGCAGACCATCGTTGTACACATAGACAGCATCGGCATCACCGGAATTCCAGACAACACCGTCTGCAATGCTGGTGCCTTCACCTTCCACAACGGTGTACAGAGAAGTCTGGGCTGTATAACCATTGCCGTCGGCGCTGAGGCTGCCGTCCAGGTCAGTATAGACGCTCTCATCCTTGCATTCCAGGGCAGAGATATCTATGGTACCGTTCAGCACCATATCGCCATTATTGGTCAGGGCAGTGCTCAGCGTCACATCGCTCAGCTCAAGGCTGCCATTGTTGGTTACTGTACCCAGGTTGGCATTGCTCAGGGAAATGGTTTCCGTGCCTTCGATGGTCACACCACTGATGTTGCCGCCGTCAATACCCCATGCCACGGTGTCGGCCTTCAGCACGCCACCGGTGATTTCCGTATTGGCAGAAGAGAAACCGGCCTCAGTAGTAATTTCCAAGGTACCGCCAGTCATGACGAAGCTGGAGGCATCCACGCCACCCACAGTCATGTTACCGGAGTTCTGGATTTCACCACTTGCACCCAGAGCAACGGGCTTGTCAGCAGAAGAAGCCTTAGGAGCAGAGGCAAGCACTATGCCCTTGGCGGAGAAGTCACCCGTGTTCACCAGACTGGTGACGGTGACATTACCTGCTTCAACCGTGCTGGCGTTGACCAGAGAAGAGGCCTTCACATCGGAGCTGACCACCAGAGTACCCTTCTCTGCTACAGAGATGGAACCTGCAGTCATACTGCCGCCTACGGAAAGCTGACCATCTTCCACGGCAACTGAACCGCCTTCGGCAATAGAGCCGTCGCCGGACGTGATGTTACCCTTCACATTCAGCTCACCTTCGGATACATTCAGTGCAGAACCGGCATTCACCGTAGCAGAGCCATCCACCGTGGTAGTGTTCGATACGGTAAGGGATGTGCCGTAGTTCACGCTCAGGTCACCCTTGGCTTCCACATCGTCACCGATGAAGGTGTAGTCCTGTACGGAAGCGTCATCACCATGATTGGAAATCACAATGTTATTCGCCGTAGCAGAGCCGGAGATTTCCACCGTGCCGGAACCACCACCAACGAAAGCCACATCGGTACCTTCGCCGGATACACCGGAATCCCAAATCTGATTTTCACCGAAATCAGAGGTTTCACCGTCCCACACCAGAACACCTTCGCGAAGTGTCGTGCTCAGAACAAGTGATGAACCGTCCCATGCAAGCGTGGCGTCATACAGGGCATCCTTACCGATACCTTCAAGCACGGGAATACCCGCTGCCGTGATTTCCTGACCGCCATAGGTCAGCACGCTGGCACAATTATTACCCAGGGCAATAAGCTGGGTGTCAATCTTGGTGGCATCCTGCAGGGCAGAAGTATCCAGACCAATGGCCAGGGCATCACCACGGAGAGTCAGCGTATCTGCGCTGAGCATGGAGTCGAAGGAACCGAAGTCAAGCTCGCTGCCCAGAACCAGCTCACCAGCAGTGCTCAGGTCACCACCCAAGGTAAGTTTGTCGGCAGTGAACTCCACCTTGCCACCAAGGGTCAGCTGCGTATCAGCAGCCACCTCTGTGGCGGAGGTCTTCACTGTGCCTGCCCAGGTATCGGAAAGGGCCACATTACTGCCCAGAACCAGAGCAGAATCAATATCGTAGGAGCCGTTGCCACCGAGCTGAGCCGTACCTTCACCACTGATGGAGGATTCCTTCAGCGTCTGGCCGGCAAGAACAGTGATGGAACCACCGGTGCTTTCCACCTTAATACCCAGGCTACCCAGCTCCTTACCAATTGTCAGTTCACCGCCATTCAGCACAAAGCCGGTTGCAGCAGCGCCAGCGCTGTTGGTAAGAACAAGCTCACCGTTGTAATCTACTGTTCCGCTAGTCACCCAGTACTCCGTGCCTACACCCAGATTTGCCACCAGGGAACCATCGCTCTCCAGCGTTGCGCTGTAGCCATCAATGGTCAGGCCTGTGGTATCCACAGTGCCCTCCCCGCTCACGGATACGGCACCAGCATACACAGCAGCCAGGTCAGCAAAGCCATTGTTGGTGGAATCAGCATAGGTGGAGCGCTCAGTAGCCGTGAAACCGCTCATGGTGGTTTCGCCGGTCAGGGCAAGCGTACCAGCTGTCACACTAATCTGACCACCCAGATCGGCACCGGTCAGCGTCACAGTACCGGTGGTATCCACCACCACACCAGCACCCAGCTCAGCAGCTTCTGCACTCCACGTACCCTTAAGGGTGGTGCCGGAAATACTGATTTCGGAGGCGGAGATGGCAGCGCCTTCACCTGTAAGCTCAATGGAACCACCGGTGGAGGTCAGACTTGCGCCGGAAATGGAGGCAGCAGTCAGGGCGCCGCTGTTGGTCACAGCACCGCTCAGGGTACCCGTGGCGCTCAGCGTGCCGCTGTTGGTCACGTCACATGCCACATCGCCCGTCACGTTCAGGGTACCAGCGGCCACATCCACAGCGGAGGTGCCACCCATGGCACCCAGATTCAGGGTACCGCCCGTCACAGAAACATCACCTGTCCAGGCAGCTGCCAGGGTATTCAGCGTGGCAGCACCCTCGTTGCTCTTCAGCAGTGTGCCGGAGCCTGCAATGCTACCAGTAATATCTACACTCTCAGCAGTGGTATCAATCTGGAAAGTACCATCGGCATTCACAGTTGCAGCGCCGGTGTAACCAGCAGAACCAGTAAGGGCAAAGGTGCCTTCTTCAATCGTAATACCCGTGCCGGTCGTGTTCACAAGACCCAGCACACCGGCACCAGACTTGGTGATGCTGCCAGGACCCGTAATGGTGCCTACAGACAGGTTGCTCTCTTCGCCATCCACCACAAGGGACAGAACAGCGCCACTACGAAGCTTCACCGTACCCTCGATAACGCTGGTACCGGAAGCATTCAGTGTTGTACGGGCATTTTCGATGTAGTCCAGGGCAGCATTTGCGTCACCCGTGCCAGTAACAGTTGAGTTGGTCAGGCTGATAACAACATTCTGCAAAGAAAGGCGCTTGTTGCCCATCTCCAGCGTACCATCAAGGACAGAGATGTTGCTGCCGCCATTCCAATTCAGCGCATCTGTATTGGCAATCGACAGTGTACCCCCATTCTCCACGGCCACATCCAGGGCCAGACCACTGCCACCCAGAACCAGGGTACCACCATCTACGGTGACGCCGGCATTATTCAGATTGGTGGAAGAAATATTCAGGGTACCGCCCTCGTGCACAGTAAGCTCACCGCTGTAGCTCTTATCTGCGACATGAACGTAGGTTGCAGTCTTGGTGTCATCTGCCACCGTGAAGCTCAGAGAATCGGCAGAGAAAGAGCCACTCATGGTCACCAGCGTTTCTGCACCGGTGGAGGTCATAACATTCAGCACACCGGCATCGAAGTTGCTGATATTAAGGGAGGAACCTTCCTTGCAACCACCCAGCAGGTTAATAGTGCCGCTGTTGTTCAGAAGCAGAGAAGTTGTATCTGTGTTAGTAATCTTGAGAGTGGCGCCGGAAAGTACGGAAACCGATGTCGCAGCAGTGGAAGCCACTGCACTGTACTCCACCGTGTCCTTCAGCACGTAGTATACATCAGTAAGGCTCAGTACACCGTCCGTCAGAGTCTGCTCTACTCCAGAAACCATCACAGAAGTCAAGGCACTGAACGTATCTTCACCGGTCTGCTTCTGCACCGTAGCACCGCTCTCAGTTACAATAATCTGATAATCGACACTGGCAATACCATTTTCAGTCGGCATGCTGCCGGAAAGCGAAGTAAAGCCATCCAGAGATTCCAGGACAATGCTGCCGGTCTGGGAAACGGTCACTGTACCCTCGGCTCCCACAGTCAGGGTACCACCCAGCACCATATTGGAGTCAATGACCAACGTACCACCAGTCACCGAAACAGCCCCCGTACCCAGGGCGTTTGCGCTACCTGCAGTCAAAATACCACCGGTAACCGTTGTGCCACCCGTATAGCTGTTATTACCATTGATGACGGGGTTACCAGAACTTACAAGAACGGAAAGAACATCCTCGCTGCCAGGGCCATCAGAAATGGAGGAAGATATCTGGTATTTAGCAGAGCTCTCACTCTGTATCAGTTCCAAAGAACCATTACCAGCAATAGTACCACGAATTGTGGATGCATTACCATTGGTGCTACCACCAATTCTTGCAGTATCCTCAATCAGAATATCAGCCCACAGATTTCTTGCAGCCCATGTATTACCGTTGCGGAGAGTAATCAGAGAATTACCGCTCATGTTAATGGCAATTTTCTTCGCCTCAGTCCCCAGGCTTGCAAAGGCATCATTCATTCTGAAGACACCACCATTGGTCAGGTTCACGCCTACAATCTTGGCAGCTGCCTGCTGCTCAGTGATATTGAAAGTGCCACCATCTGCGTTAATGATAACACTGGAACCCGATTCTGCGGTAATAATCTGATTACTGCCCAGGGTTGCACCCTCCAATATTGTTACTTCAGCTGCCGCACCAGTAATAGTTATACCCTCCGTCAGTCCTGTGGTAGCGCCACTTATCGTCACCTTGGCGCCTCCCTCTAATATGAAACCAGTAGCACCCGTTGTATCATTTCCTTCAGAGCCGTCATACACAACGGATTCTTCACAGCCGCTCAGAATCTGATAACGGGTGTCGGGTTCATTACTTACCAATATCAGGCTGCCATTTACCACCTTGTAAGAATCTGAGGTATACTGGGTGCCGTCAACGGTTAAAGAAAAACCAGACCCGAGCTCCACACTGGCGGAACCGCTGCCCTGCACCAGGTAATAGTTAGCCGTGCCGGTGAGGTAGCCGTGTGTACCATTGGTCAGGGCAGTTTCTCCTTCATACTCCACTGTATAATCACGCAGAGAACCTGCCGTCAGGACCCCGTTCAGAGACACAGCACCGCTGCTCAGCACCGTGGAGCCAATGGTGGCACCACCGGTCACAGACAGAGCTGCAGATTCACCCACAGTCAGGGTGCTGGCGGCATCCATCGTCAGGGTTCCCACTTCGTTGGATGCACCATTCAGCGCGACACCACCATTCACCAGTGTGAGCGCACCCAGGCTGACATTGCCGGACAAATTATACGCCTTGCCCTTCAGGGTAAGAGTCTTGCCTCCCTCGCTGGCAGAACCGTCAATCTTCTTCTTATCGGTAATATCGCCTGTGATATTGATGGCAGCGGTACCACGGGAGCGGAAGCTGGCGTCCTCCAGCACATAAATAGTACCGCCCAGATTGATGGAGAAATCGGCGCTACCATCATTACCAAAGTCAATGGAACCACGTTCTCCTGCAGAAGCATGGCTGGATGAACCCACATAGATATCATTACCCACCTCTATGGTACCTGTATTCTTGGTCTGCAGGAAAAGAAGGCCTGCACCACCCACGAAAATATCGTTGCCAGCTTCGTTAATAGCACCAGACGTGCCGGATGCACCGCCGGTGTACATAACCTCAGCACCGGTGACATTCTCGTGTGTGCCATCAGCCTTGGTTACACTGGCACCATTGCTGCTATAGGTAGTATCGCCTACCAGATTGAAAGTAAGGGAGGTAATAACCGTCTTATTCAGGACAATGTTATCATCCGCAGAACTGCCGGACTTCAAACTACCTGCAGAATACAAGGACGTAGCACCATCCTTAAGGGACACACCATCCGTTTTCGAAAGAGTCAGTGTCAGGGTTGCGGTATCGCCATATGCAGTAAGAGTATCTGCAGCAATGGTACCGCCATCCGTCCAGTCGGCACCCTGCCAGCGGCCGGTGATGGTACCATCCCCCTTCAGGTTAAGACCAAAATGCCCGGTTTCGCTATCACCGGGGTTGCCGGCATGGGCCAGGTAATCGGCAGCATCCCATGTAGTGTTCATGGTAATCACCAGACCGTAATGACCCCGGTAACCGGTCAGAATACCAGTTTCGGCATCGTACGAGACCTCGGCAGCTTCAGCCCCAGCCAGCACGTTGATGGTCCAGCTTTCATTCGTTTGCTGAGTCACCGTCGACATAGACGCTTCCAGAGCCTCGGCCTGAGAAGCCAGAGCCATCAACGCAGCCCCTGCAAGAGTGGCAGTACCCACAGTGGGCACTATACCGGAAACCGCTGCAAAGCAGGCAAGAACGGCATGACGAAGTAATTTCGGGAGGTGTAATTTCATATTCGGAGTATGTTTACGTAAACTTTTACGATATGGGTAGAGACAATCCACCCATACAGGTTCTTTATAAGTCTATCCAAAACCACTCACTTTGCAAGCAAAAAAAGCTGAAGACCTATCATTTCCCACTCATGTTCCATAGATTTCGTAATTGTCTGAATAATCAGCAAAATTTTTCGAAGAGCTCACCATTTTCAAGAGATGCAAATCTGTTGGAGCTCGGGCCTTGTTCTGTAAACAAAACCGGCGCACTCCGGAAATAATCCGAAATGCGCCGGGAACAGAGTTTCTTTCAGTTAACTCGTTTAGAAGTTGACGCGATAACCTATTGTGCCGTTCACGTTGGTGTAGTCGCTGCGGAGCTCAAGAGAAGCATCAGCAAAGATGCTGCCACTTACATCACCCACAGGAACTGTGAGACCGGCACCGATTTCCAGGCCAAAGGCGCCCATTTCTGCGCTTTCCACGCTGGTCCTGGTATCCGGCAGAGCGGAAAGTGCCACGTCCGAGTTACCCTGGCGGTCGCCGGCATCGAGCTTGGCCAGTACGCGGGCTTCCAGAATGCTGGTGCGGTTGTACATGCTTTCACCCACTACAGTCTGCACACGGGCACCCAGCCCGAAGGTGACGGTATCGAGTGTCTGGTCATCCACATTCAGAGCAATATCGCTGCCATTTTCAGTATAACCATCCACAGCGGTGTGTTTCCATGTGACATTGAATACAGGCTGCAGGCAGGTAGTACCATCTTCATTCAGAGAGTAGACGCGACCTGCTTCATACATAAGACCGAAGCTCATGCCGTCTGTCTCACCCTGGGTCTGAATACCGGCAACCGTGCGATCCAGGCTGATGGAGGACTGACCAATGGTACCCACGAAGGTATGGGTCCATGCGCTCGGAGCATAGCGGGCAAAGATGCTCAGATACTGGGTATCCAGCTTGCCGGTAGCCTTATCGGCACCGGAGGCATCCAGATCGCCATGCATAGCAGTGAGAGCCACGCCGGCAGTAAGTTCCGGGAGGAGGTCTACATCGAAGCCCACGGTACCACCCCAGCTGCTGATCTGGTAACCGCTTGCCGTGCCATCATCTGCCAGCTCGCTGAAGTCACCTTCAGCATTAATCCAGGCATTGAAGTAAGGCATACCTTCACGGACCGTGCTCTGATCCACGCCCATGGTTGTGGTGCGGTTGCGAATAGCCTGCAGCTGGCGGTCCACATCACCCATGGCTGCCATACCCAGCACAGCCGTGCTGGCGCCGGCAAGGGAGGCACCCAGTTCATCTGCAGCTTCGCTGCCTGCCTTATCAAGCAGACTCAGCACAGTGCCCAGGTCGCTCTTCTTGTCCACCTGCGGGTTAAGTTCAACCAGCGCGGCATCTGCCATTACCAGACCGGCTGCACCGTTGGAGCTCACGCTCTCAGAGGCTTTATCCGTGTAATAGCTGTAGTTGCGGGAAAGAGCCACGACTACGTTGCTACCATCAGCATTTTCTTCCAGCACCCAGCCGGAGAAGTACTTGTCATAGCTAGCAGCACCTACCACTTCGATATCACCGTCGATGGTTATATCACCAACAGAGATGATACCGGAGCTGGAAGCCGTTTCCACTTCACTATCAGACAACACCAGACCCGTCTTGCTGGATGTGATGCGCAGCGTAGAATCGGAATCCATCGCAAGATTACCGGCAAGCACAGTACCTTCAGCCACAGAAAGAACACCTTCTGTCAACGTTCCATTCAGCGTTACACCCTTAGTGTCAGTCTTAACAGTTGTGGAACCAAGCGTCAGATCTGCCTCTACACCACTTGCAACGGCAAGCACAGCCTGTCCATTACCACCGGTAATAGTAGCCTTGCTGCCTGTCACCTTCACTTCACCGGTAGCAGCGTCATCAATGTTGATTGTGCCACCCTGAGATTCAATACCATTGATAGCGGCATTGATATTCAACAGGCCAGAGTTCAGAGCAATAGCCTGAGACACTGTGGCTTTCACATCAACCTCGGCACCATCTACAGTCAACTTCTGACCCATGGCAGCCAGCACGTCCAATTTGCCGCCTTTAGCGTTAATGGACGTAGTATTGTTATCTGCCAGCTCAGCGCTGATTTCAGAGTTGTATGCCATATCCTCATTGACAACATACACATCCATGCTGTACTCATGCTTCTCGGTCAGGATACCACTGTTGTATTCATAACTAGCTGCATCGGCAGACAACCATTCAACATCATTGATAACCGCATCGTTACCAGTCACGATAGTGTAAATCTTCGTGTAAGAAGCATAACCGTTGCCGGCTTCACTCAGTTTACCATCCAGATTTGTAAACACGTCTGTGGTCACACTTTCCAGCGCGGAAAGGTCAACCGTACCGGAGAGCTCCAGGTTACCGTTGTTCACCAGCGTATCGGTCAGGCTCACGTTGCTCAGCGTAATCTTCTTGTCACCTTCAATAGTGACACCGCCAATCTGTCCCCCGTCAATACCCCAATCCACCACATCGGCCTTGAGTGTACCACCGGTGATTTCGGTATTAGCGGAAGCGAAACCGGCATCTGTAGTAATTTCCAGGGTACCGCCAGTCATAACGAAGCTGGAGGCATCCACGCCACCCACAGTCATGTTACCGGAGTTCTGGATTTCACCACTTGCACCCAGAGCAACGGGCTTGTCAGCAGAGGAAGCCTTAGGAGCAGAGGCAAGCACTACACCCTTTGCAGAGAAGTCACCCGTGTTCACCAGACTGGTGACGGTGACATTACCTGCCTCAACTGTGCTGGCGTTGACCAGAGAAGAGGTCTTCACATCGGAGCTGACAAGCAGAGTACCGTTCTCTGCTACAGAGATGGAACCTGCAGTCATGCTGCCACCAACGGAAAGCTGACCATCTTCCACAACAATCGAACCACCTTCGGCAATGGAGCCATCGCCGGACTCGATGTTGCCCTTCACATTCAGCTCACCTTCGGATACATTCAGAGCAGAATCGGCATTCACCGTAGCAGAGCCATCCACCGTGGTGGTGTTCGATACGGTAAGAGATGTGCCGTAGTTCACACTCAGGTCACCCTTAGCTTCTACATCCTCACCGATGAAGGTGTAATCCAGTGTAGAAGATTCATCACCATGGTTGGAAACCACGATATCTTTCACCGTAGCTGTACCACCTGTAATTTCAATCGTGCCGGAACCACCACCAATGAAGGCCATGGTCGTCTCCTCATCTGTCAGGCTGGAATCCCATGCAACATCCTCATCACCCCAGGCCTGCACATCTTCTCGGAGGCTGGAACTCAGCACCAGGACTTTACCATTCCAACTGAGTTTGACATCGTACAGGCTATCCATACCAACACCGCCCTGTACCATAGTACCGTTGCTGTCGATATCGATTCCACCATATGTCAGCTTATCTGTACATTCCTGCTCAAGCTCAATAAGAGTGGAGCTGGAGGCAGCAACCTGAAGCAGAGCTGAATCATCCAGCTCAATAGCCAGAGCACCACCACGAACTGCAAGGGCATCGACGCTCAGCAGAGAGTCGCAGGAAGCAAAGATCAGCTCCTTGCCTATCGTCAGCTTACCGGCCATGCTGAGGTCACCACCCAATGTCAGAGTATCGGCCGTAAATTCCACCTGATCACCCAGAGCAAGCTGCGTATCTGCGCTTACTTCCGTTACAGAGGTCTTCACCACACCAGCCCAGGATTCTGCCAGTGCAGCATTGCTACCCAGGGTCAGACCATTGCCGATATCGTATGAACCGGAACCTCCCAGCTGAGCCACTCCGTCACCGCTCAAAGCTGCGGCTGTCAGGGTTTGTCCGGCTGCAATGGTAATATTACCACCAGTGCTTGCCACATCAATGCCAAGTCCACCAAGTTCCTTGCCAATGACCAGTTCACCACCACTGAGCTTGAAGCCTGTTGCGGCCACACCCTCAGCATTGGAAAGATTCAGAGAATCATCATAGCTCACCACACCACTGCTTACCCAGTACACAGTACCAAGGCCATGGTCGGCTACCAGAGAATCTCCACTCTTAAGGGTTACAGCATATCCATCAACGGTCATGCCCGTGGTATCCAGGCTTCCGTTATCGCCCAGAGAAATCACGCCTGCATAAACGTCAGAGGTATACGCAAAGCCGTTTTTCGTATCATCGTCATAGGTGATATTCTCAGTGCTCGTGAAACCACTCAGCGTTGTCTCACCGGCAAGAACAAGTGTACCACCTGTAATGGTAACCATTCCACCCAGATCAGCAGCGGTCAGAGTAACTGTACCCGTGGTATCCACTACTACGCCAGTGGCCAGTTTTGCACCAGTGGCACTCCAGGTACCCTTCAGGGTAGTACCGGAAAGGCTGATTTCGGAGGAGGTGATAGCTGCGCCATCGCCCGTGAGTTCGATGGAACCGCCGGTGGAGGTCAACTTCCCGGAAATACCAGTAGCTGTCAGCGCACCACTGTTCGTCACCTCACAAGCCACATTACCAGCAACGTTCATCGCTGCCCCTGCCTTAACTTCTACAGAAGCAGCACTTTCAATAGAACTCAGGTTCAGGGTACCGCCGTTCACAGTGACTGCACCTGTCCACTCAGAGCCCAGTGCTCCAAGGGTGGCAGACCCTGTATCATTCTTCACCAGAGAACCAGAACCTGCAATGGTGGCATCGGCAGCGACAATCTCTCCAGTCGTTGCAATTTCAAGCACTGCATCAGCAGCAACATTGACATTGCTGTCAGACAGGCTGGCAGTACCACTGAGAAGCAGAGTACCTTCGTTCACATTGATTTCAGCTCCCGTAGAAGCCACACCCACTGTGGTGGCCAGAGTACCAGCGCCCTCCTTGTCGATAGTAAGGTCACCTGTCGGAAGAGCGCCCACGGTTACCTTGGCATTTTCTGCCACAATCACCTTATCAAAATCAACGAAGCTGACTCCTGTGCGATCCTGGGTTCCTGTGAATGCAAGCGTGCGGTCACCCGTCACTACAGAGTTTGTCTGGCTTGTCTTGTAACCACCGGAAATAACCTTTCCATCCGCAATGGTAACGGCGGCAGACAGGTTAACCGTGGTGGATTCAGTAGTAAGGCTGGTTGCGTTACCCTGGTAACCAGCGGCATACACATCGCCGGCAATCTCGCCACCCTGCAGGTCAATCACAATATTTCCCTGGGTAATGGTGACATCTGCTTTGTTACGCACAGTGTAAGTACCACCGTATACGTTGGTCACTTTACCACCGGATACGGTAATGGTGCTATCACCCATGGAAGCGGTCACATTTGCTTCGCCCGTGCCATTGATGTACAAGCCACCGATAAGATCACCGTTCAGCTCTGTTGCCTCGCCGCTCACCGTCACGCTGGTATTACCCACAGTAAGAGAACCGGTCTGGGTTTCCAGATGGCTACCTGCGACTACCCTGCCGGCAAAGGTACCACCAGCAAGGGAGATAACCACATCACCCGTGGTGCTGGTGCCGGCATTCTCATGATAGGCACCGCCATAGATAGCCCCGCTGAATGTACCACCGGAGATGGAAAGCTGCGTACCACCCGTAGCAGAAGTGGAATTACCGGAAAGGTAAGAACCACCCACTACCAGGGAAGAGAAAGTAGAATCTCCACTGATGGTAACAGTTGAAATACCCGATGTATTGATAGTGGCACCATTGTTCCGTGTACCACCCACAATGGTATCAGTAAAAGTCACAGTCGAATTACCAATAATATTGACATTTGTATTACCTTCAATATTAGCAGTATATGAACCTGACCAGTTAAAATGACCACCAATTACTTTCTTACTGAAGTTGGCAGCATCCCCGGAATACTCGGAAAGATCAACCGTCACATTGGTGGTACCTGTCAGATTGTTGGTACAACCACGAGACTGGGGGTCGAACGATGTGCCAGCACCAATGACAGCATCGCCAGGAGCGGCACCACCCATTCCATTCTCCCCGTTTGTGTTCAGCGGAACATAGACGAAAATGTTTGTGGTACCTACGAAACTGGTCGTGCTGCCGTGAGCGTTTGTGCCAGCACCAACAATTGCAGCTGTTACATTTCCGCTGAAAATAGAAATGTAGCTATTGCCGGTAAATACTGGTCTCTGGCCGTCCTGGTGGGAACCACCTACAATCGAACCCACCGTTGCACCATCCACAACGATATGAGTATCGCCAGTAAAATGACCCACTGTACCATTGGACCAGGAATTGGCAAAATGGCCACCGGTAATAAGTTTGTACTGTCCCTCTTCAGCAAAAAGCCAGGTATTGCCCGTAAAGGAGCTGGATGCGCCGTTCGGAAGCAGAGAACCGCCATAGATGCACGCATTGTTGCTACCGCCTGTCAGCTTTGCTACAACCATACCAGCCTGATTATTGGCAGCCGTGCTAGCCAGGCTGAAATCTGTGGCATCTGCTGCCACCGCTATCTCTGTCATTGCAGCCGGAGATGTAGCGATAACATCCGAGCCCCAGTTCATGTCCCAGTCCGTATGCAGCTCTACATCACTGATGAGCGTCCAGTATCCATTGCTCTCTTCAAGCGTATATTCACCAGCATCCAGACCAAGAACGGTAATCTTATCAGCTTCAATGCTGCTGGCAAGCCCAAGATCGATTCCAGACTGAAGCTGCCCCTGCATGGCGAACACATTCACCACCACATTGCTAGCCAAGCTGTCTATCTTCAGCACATTACCACCTGCGGCATCGCTGTAGCTAAGCACTGCATTTGCAGCCAGGCTCAGGGTATTGATGGTCAGCGGACCCTCATAATTCATGTTCAGAGTAGTGGCCGTCAGCGTTTCAATAACCAGGCTGCCTTCACCCTTCTTGTTGAACAAAGCGGTTGCATTGCTGATTGTGAGAGCAGCACCGGCATCCACCACAATATCACCGGTTCCGGTCAATGATGCCATGGTTGATGTGCCTTCAGCGCCCAGAGTACCACCGGAAAGATTAACAGCCGATGTTGCAACAGCACCATCGAGCATCTTGAACATACCGGCGCTCACGTTCACCGTACCCCGGGTTTCTACAGTTCCACTAAGAGCCAGAGTACCGGCACCAATCTTGTTCAGATTACCACTGGCACCACCACCAACATTGCAGAAAGAACTCACTGTTAAAGTGCCGTCTACCACGTCTACATTGGTAACCTCATTTGCATTTCTCAGACGGATAGGCGCCTCAATGGTGCTATTGCCGGAAGAAGTAATAGTGCCGCCATTCTGGAAGAAATCAATTGCACCATGCTGATCACCTGCACCGGTAACTGTTGCATTATTAAGAACCAGCTTGTTATTGGCAGAGAATGACTGACGGAACTCACCCAGCTCCAGTGTCCCCCCATCGATGGTAATAATCTGCGGAGAGCCCACACCATAATTCACTACATCACCTGCACCAAGGCTCAAAGTACCCTGCACTGTAATATTGTGACCAAGGAAACCAGATGTTGTTTCTTTCAGCGTGCAGCCTTCGCCAACATAGATGGTACCACCGCTGATATTCGTGGTGCCGATGCTGTCTGTCAGAGTCGTTTCACCTTCAACAGCAATGGTCAGCTTGCTGCCCTCACTCATAGTGACAGACCCCAGAGAGTTACCAGCGGTTCCCACCGTCAGGTCACCTTCCAGAACGGTTCCTACAGAAGTTACCGTACCCGTACCAGCAAGAATCAGGTTTGTTCCCGCTTCTACTGTCAATTCAGAAGCAATCACGGCACCATCGACCGTAGCTGTTACATCGCCTTGACTACCAGCAAAAACAACAAGAGAGTTATTTGTATACTTCACTCCGCCATCGAAGGAAGAACCTTCTGCCCAAGTAAGAGTTGCACCGCCACTCCATGTCACTGAACTCTGAAGAGTAAGAAGACCTGTATTATCCAGCACCCAGGTACCATCACCTGTGTAACCGGCTACCTGAACCTTGGCACCTGTCAGTGTGCCTCCATTCAACGTAAAGAGCTGATAGGTATCTCCACCCGTCCAGCCAGTCAGGTCAATGATAGCTGTATTCTCATCTATGGTTGTTGCGCCTCCGTTCAGGGTCACGGTATTGGTGAATTCCACCGTGCCATTCAGCACCGCATTGCTAGCGAATTGCTGATCTGCGGAAATCTTCAGTGTACCGCCATCCTGCAAATTAATGGAACCTGCAAGGGGGGCCGAAGTTGCCAGGGTAAGAATTGCACCACTTTCCACCTGCATGTTTGTGCTGCCATGATTACCACTTCCCGTTATCTTGACCTCACCCCCGCGAATGAAGAAGCTGGCCGTGCAACTGGAGTTATCAGAGGTTATCTCCATTACACCATCACCCGTCTTCTGCATGCCATGGCCGGAGTTTTCAAGAATAGCACTCAACTGCAAGTCTGCCGTGTTGGTATCATCAAAGTCAAAGGCACCACGATTTACATCGAACCGATACCCCTTGCTTTCGAACTCAACGCCGTTATTACCCAGCTTGATGTGACCAGTACCGGAAATAACAGACATCTGCGTGGCTTCTGCAGAGACAACGATGGCATTCGAACGACGCTCAAACCACATATTCGTACCTTCACCCAGCACGATGGTACCGCCGCTCAGATTGATAGTGGTGTTATTCAGGTAAAAATCAACCCCATCATTAATTGTCCACTCGGAACCTGCTCCCATGTTGACAACACGAGTACCATTACCTCGTGCCTGATTATCCCAACCGAAAATGTTGTTGGACTTCATTGTGGCATTAGCCTCCAGATTGATGGTCACTATGGAATCCTGCTTACTGGCAAATACGCAGTACTGCCCATCATCAGCAGTCACATCCAGCGTAGCACCTGAGGCGATATTTACCGTGGAAACACCTTTGTTTTCACCTTGAGATGTTGCCCAAGTCACTGTACCATCGGTTACATTCAGGGTTATACTGGAGTCTGCAGAATCCAAGGAGAGAGGATTGTCTACAGATGCTCCATCTCCAAGTTCAAGCACATCGCCATTAGCAAATGCAGCCGCAGGGTTCGTGTAGGTGGCGCCAGAGGCCTGACCAGACAGAACAAAGGCAACTACGCCGCCAGCAAATGTGGCAGTACCTACAGTGGAACCAGCAACTCCGGCTACTGCTGCAATGCAGGCCAATACGGAATTACGAAGCAATTTCGGGAGATGTAATTTCATAAGTATAAGTTAATTGATAAAACTGAAAGGAGACGAGAGGATACTATCCTCCCAATCTAATACCCTACCATGATACCCAAACACCCCTGCCAGTGCAAGCAGAAAAGTGGGTTCTACCTAAATTTGTGTCACTTTTTCCATAAATCATTTTCTCCCCAGTGCATGAATGAAAACAAGGTGGAAAAAATGCTTTTGCAGGGTTGAATATACTGAAAACGCAAACTATCTGTTAATTTTTTCGAGAATTCGATGCACATTAGTCTTGCATTTTAGGTCGAGATGTGGCATATATCTGCAAGTTTACACTGACCATGCCTAAAGACACATCTATCAAGAAGATTCTCGTCATTGGCTCGGGCCCCATTGTTATCGGTCAGGGGTGTGAGTTTGACTACTCCGGTACTCAAGCCTGTAAGGCGTTGAAACAGGAAGGTTATGAAGTGGTGTTGGTGAATTCCAACCCAGCCACTATCATGACCGACCCTGAGACCGCTCCCCGCACTTATGTGGAACCGATTACGCCCGAATATGTAGAAAAAATCATTGCCCGTGAGCGCCCGGATGCCATGCTGCCCACCCTGGGTGGCCAGACCGCTCTGAACTGTGCCATGGCTCTGCACAAGGCCGGCACGCTGGAAAAATACGGCGTACGCATGATTGGCGCAGATGCCGAGGCAATCGACAAGGGCGAAGACCGCCAGAGCTTCAAGGATGCCATGATGCGCATAGGCCTGGACCTGCCGGCCAGCGGCGTGGCTCACAACATGGCTGAGGCATGGGATATCGCCAAGAATGTGGTAGGCAACTACCCGATGATTATCCGCCCGGCATTCACTCTAGGCGGCACGGGTGGCGGTGTGGCCTACAACAAAACCGAGTTTGAAGAAATCGTTTCCCGCGGTCTTGATCTTTCCCCGGTACACGAAGTATTGATTGAGGAAAGCCTCCTGGGCTGGAAGGAAATCGAAATGGAAGTGATGCGTGACGTGGCTGATAACTGCATCGCCATCTGCTCCATTGAGAACCTGGACCCCATGGGTATTCACACGGGTGACTCCATCACCGTGGCTCCGGCCATGACTCTGACGGCCCGCGAATATGCCCTGGTGCGTGATGCTTCTTTCGCCATCATCCGCGAAATCGGTGTGAAGAGCGGCGGTAGTAACATCCAGTTTGCCATGTGCCCGCGCACCGGCCGCCTGGTGGTGATTGAGATGAACCCCCGCGTGAGCCGCTCCTCTGCCCTGGCTTCCAAGGCTACCGGCTTCCCCATTGCCAAGTTTGCCGCAAAGCTGGCTATCGGCTACACACTGGATGAGCTCCGCAATGACATTACCAAGGTGACCCCCGCTTCCTTTGAACCCACCATCGACTACGTGGTGGTAAAGGTACCGCGCTTCACCTTCGAGAAGTTCAAGAAGGCTGATGAACGCCTGACCACCGCCATGAAGAGCGTGGGCGAGGTGATGAGCATCGGCCGCACGTTCAAGGAATCCCTGCAGAAGGCTCTGCGCTCCCTGGAAACCGGCCGCTGGGGCTTCGGCTTCGACCTGAAGGACCCGAAGAACCCGACCCGCGATGAGATTGCTGCCAAGCTCGCCGTGCCGAATGCCGACCGCATTTTCTGGATTCAGACCGCTTATGTGAACGGCTGGACTCTGGAGGAAGTTCAGGATTTGACCGACATTGACCCCTGGTTCCTGGACCAGCTCAAGCAGCTGGCTGATGCCGGTATGAAGCTGAAGGACCTGGACCTGCTGGAAGCCAAGAAGATGGGCTTCTCTGACCGCCAGATTGCGCTGGCCCGTGGTTGCAGCGAGGACGAGGTGCGCGCCGCCCGCAAGGCCCAGGGTGTGGTACCCTGCTACCGCCTGGTGGACAGCTGCTCCGCTGAGTTCGAAGCCATTACACCTTACTTCTATTCCTCCTATGGTGAGGAGAATGAGGCTCGCAAGACGGACAAGAAGAAGATTATGATTCTGGGCGGTGGTCCGAACCGCATCGGCCAGGGTATTGAGTTCGACTACTGCTGCTCCCACGCTTCCTTCGCGCTGAAGGAACTGGGCTACGAAACCATCATGGTGAACTCCAACCCCGAGACAGTTTCCACTGACTTCGATACCTCTGACAAGCTTTACTTCGAACCTCTCACCCTGGAAGATGTACTGAACATCTGCGACCAGGAAAAGCCCGATGGCGTGATTGTTCAGTTCGGCGGCCAGACTCCGCTGAACCTGGCTGCCGCCCTGCAGGAACGCGGTGTGCCCATCATCGGCACCAGCCCCCGCAGCATCGAGCTGGCTGAGGACCGCAAGTACTTCTCCGCCCTGCTGGATGAAATCGGCCTGAAGCAGGCTGAAGCAGGCACCGCCACCAATGAGGACGAAGCCGTGGCCGTGGCCAGCCGCATCGGTTACCCGGTGCTGGTGCGCCCCTCCTTCGTGCTGGGTGGCCGCGCCATGATGATTGTGTACGATGAGCAGGAGCTGCGCACTTACATGCGTGAAGCTGTGGATGCCTCCCCCGAGCGTCCCGTGCTGGTGGACCGCTTCCTGGAGCACGCCATGGAGATTGACGTGGACGTGATTGCCGACGGTGAAATCAGCGTGGTGGGTGCCATCATGCAGCACGTGGAGCCGGCTGGTATTCACTCCGGTGACTCCGCCTGCATGATTCCGCCGAACCGCGTATCCGTGGGTATGCACAAGGAGATGATGCGCGCCGCCAAGGAGCTGGCTGCCAAACTCAATGTGAAGGGTCTCATGAATTGCCAGTTCGCCGTGAAGGACGAGCAGCTGTATGTGATTGAGGTGAACCCCCGCGCTTCACGTACCGTTCCCTTCGTTTCCAAGTCCATCGGTGTGCCGCTGGCCAAGCTGGCTGCCAAGGTGATGAGCGGCTGCAAGCTTAAGGACCTGGGCTTTACCAAGGAAGTGGTGCCGCCCTACTACACGGTGAAGGAAGCCGTGTTCCCCTGGAACCGCTTCCCGGGTATCGATGTGGTACTGGGACCGGAAATGCACTCCACCGGTGAGGTGATGGGCATTGATACTGACCCGGAGGTGGCCTACCTGAAGAGCCAGATTTCTGCATTCAATGCTCTGCCCAAGGAGGGGCTTGTGTTCATCTCGGTTAGCGATCGTGACAAGCAGATTGTAACGGATATTGCTCGTACTATCGCCAAGGCAGGTTTCGATATCTGCGCCACCAAGGGTACCATGATTCACCTGCTGCAGAACGGTATCGAATGCGAACGCGCCTACAAGGTGCATGAGCGCCGCCGTCCGGATATCGTGGACCGCATCAAGAACGGAGACATCGTGTTCGTGATTAACACGCCCGGTTCTCATGATGCCCGTGAGGATGAGGTAGCCATCCGCGCCGCTGCCGTAAGCAGCAATATCTCCTACACCACGGATCTTTCCAGCGCCCGCGCCTGCGCCGCTGCCATGCTGCACGCCAAGAACAAGGAAACAACCGTGCGCACGCTGCAGGAATACCACGCAGAAGCTGCTGCTGAATATCAGAACTGAAACTCCTGATTCTTTTCCGCGCCCCCTGAACAACAGGGGGCGCGATTTTGTTATCTGGGGTTCTCTAAATTGTTGATGTATTATATTCCTGAATCATAACTCTCCTATGCCTGTTCGTTTCCTCTCCACAGCCTGCCTGCTTTACCTGCTGCTGCCCTGCCTGTTGTTTCTGGCAGGTTGGGTGCAGCCGTATGTAGCCTGGCCGGTAGGCCTGGCGCTGTTCGGAGCGGTGCTATGGGTGGCGACACAATGCCCGGCAAAGCCGCTGCAGTGGAATACGGGCGGGGCATTGCGCCTGGGACTTATCCTGCTGCTGGGAGCCGCCTGGGTACTGACCACAGGGCCCTGGGGGCTGGTGGAGCAAAGTGGCGATGCCACGGTGCGCAATGCAGTATATGCCGCACTGGTGCGCGATTCCTGGCCGCTGACGGTGGCGGGTGAGCCTTTCATCTATTACCTGGCGTTCTGGCTGCCCCCTGCCCTGGCGGCAAAGCTGGGTGTACCGGCGAAAACAGCCCTTCTGCTCTGGATACTGCTGGGAATGTGGCTGGCGCTGCTGGCCGTGGCTGCCGGAAAAGGCACACGCCGCACCCTGGTGTTCCTGTGTATCCTGTTTCTGATGGGAGACATGATGAACTGGGCTAACCGCATCTATTTCAAGATACTTGCAGACTCCGGATTCACTTTATCGGAAGATTGGACACTGTTCCTGGATTTGCACTTCACGCCTTCCTGTGTGCAGCTTCGCAACACGTATAATCATTACCTGGCTCCGCTCGTCCTGGCGGGGCTGCTGCTGGGTAAATTGCTTCCGACCCGGTATGGAGCAGCAGCAGCAGCTCTGGTGGTTATATGTTCTCCCCTGGCCGTTATCGCGCTGATACCTCTTTTGCTGCTGCGGGCAGGTCATCGAATACTGAATATTCCCACACTAGTGGCTGGCCTTTATGCCACCCTGCCCCTCCTTTACCTGGCTGGTGGTGCAGGTGGGCAGTTTGCTTTCATGCGGCCGGGCGGAGCATGCAGCCTGGCTGCTTTAAGTGAAGGGCAACTCTGGTTCCGTTACGCTGTACAGATATTGTTTATCCTTGGTCCCGCCCTGCTCTTTCTCTGGCGTTGGCGACACACGTCATGGTTTATCTCTGCTGTTATCCTGACTGCCACCCTTCCACTGGTGTGGGTCGGTCTGTGGAATAATGAATTCATCTACAAAGGAGCCAGCATCATGTGGCTCTGCCTCGCATGGCTCTATTCCTCGGCCTGGTGCCATTTCAAAAACGCCGGAAAGGCCCTTCTGGCCCTCTTTCTCCTGCTTTCTGCATCGGATGCCTACGGTCAGCTCATGGGTGCGCTGAAGAGCTTCTCATGCCATCCTGAAACCATGCAGCAGAACATACGGGACGAATGGAAGGGAAACCTGAATCAGCCGGACGATTTGCGAGCCTCCCAATTCAAAGGTAAGCTTATCATCCCGGAACTGTTCAAACTTTAATACAGCACTGACAGAAGATAGCAGAGATTTTCGTTGACTATACTCTAATATTCGTGCAGAATACCCCACCGCATGCGATTCCCTCTTATACTCATCAAGAACGGCAAGGATGCCTACCCGGAGCTGATTACAGCCCCGTGGCAGCTTGGGCAGCCGGGTCTTGACGTGCTGCAGAAGCGCGATATCTGGGTGGGCTCTAATTGTTATATGGATGGATCTTTCAGCCGTATCATCAATGTGAGCAGTAAACGAAAGGGGCGCTTCTGGGAAAGTCTCCTGCACCGTTCCGATGCTGCATACTGGGATGTGAAGGTGGAAATGACCGTACCGAAAAGCTACAGTCTGGACATCATTAAGATGGAACTCATGCAAGCCGTGGAACAGGATGTGATGAACCTCACGGAGTACTACTCACCGGAATGCATCACCTACCTGATTAACCGCTGCGAGAACTTTGCAGAAATTCTGGTTGTAGGTTGTCTCACAGGTATGTGGGATGCTCAAAACTCCACTGCACACCTCCCTGCCCTGCACAATGACCCAGGCCAGAGAGATTGCATTCCCTGCGTCACATCCCCGGAATACGACGGCCCCTTGTCCGAACAGAATATCAGACATCTGGCCAAGGATATTATCTTTGCCGAACACTCGGGGCTTTTTGATGAACTTGGATCAGCGGAGTAAAGTTGCTATCTTTTCCGCAAGCTGATGAGGCGTATCCCCAGCCCCGGCCACAATAGGCGTCAGCCAGGTTTCTCGTCTTAACCAGGTTCTCTGGCGCTTGGCATACTGCCGTGTCGCCAGGCTTATCGAAGAAATGAGCTCACAGCGCGTACAACGGCCTTTTAAGTAATTCTGCACCTGTGTCAACCCAAGTGTCTTGGACGCCGTTGTAGAGAGTGTCAGACCCTCCAGCGCGGCAACCTCGTCGATTGCCCCCTCCTGTATCATCTGCTCAGCGCGACGAGCAATACGGGCATCGAGATCTGTTACATCACGCACAATACAGAAACCGGGTCCGGCCGGCTCGTGCCAGTTATTTCGCCAGTAGGAAAGAGGCTTTCCTCCCAGAAGTACTATTTCCAGGTTTCGCACAACATAGCGTTGGTTCTGCAAATCAGTAGCAGCTGCACCTTCAGGGTCAGCCTCACGCAATTTCTGTACAACTTCATCAAGTGAAAGCTCATTTAATTGCGCACGTAACACCGCATCTGAAGGTGGCGCAGGGGAAATTCCGTGCGTTATAAACTTTACATAAAGCCCTGAACCTCCTGTGTGTACGGGTGGCATGCCACCTCTCTGGATATCAGCTGAAATCATTGCTGCCCGGCGGGCATGTTCGGCTGCATCATTGTTCTCTGTGGGCTCCATGAATCCCACTAAGTGATGCTTTATCCTCTTCATCTCATCTATAGTAGGTGCCGCTGTAATGATAGGCATCCTTTTATAAACCTGATAAGCATCTGTACTGATAATTTCTGTACCACCCAATAATTCCGCCAAGGCTACTGCTACTGAGCTTTTACCGGAACCTGTGGGTCCTAGAATGAAAATAGGTTTTGTTCCATGTGGAACATTACTAGCCATAGAATTCGTCATATATCAGGATAAAGTAGAACTTTGTTCCATGTGGAACATCTTATTGCTGAATATTCAAATACTTCCTTGAAAATCCGTATTTGTTAGATCCATTTGAACTATCAAGAAAGGTGACAATAAAAATGAATAACGTAAGTACATAACTTACAACACATAACGTAGATAATAAAACGCAATGGAGATAAAAATTATGAGAAATTACATCTAGAAAAGCACCATCCTCGAGAATCAGCTCCGATTCACATTCATGAAGCGTGTACTCTGGACTTACAATATCAAAAATCAATTCTTTTGACTGAAATACATCAACATAAAGATACACACCAAGAATGACAGATACTACAATAATGAATACATCGACAAGAAAACGGGCAATGACCCATTTCCCAGATAAATTAACATCATGAAAACGTCGAATGGTAATCGGTATGAACAAGATTTGCAGAATAAGAGAAACAATAATCAGAAAAGGTAAAATTATTTCTCCGAGAAGACAAATGGCTAAGGTACACAATACTAGAAATAATAGAATATGGATAAGAGTAAAAGACCAATATTCCTTTCTAGTTGCTCTTCCCTTGCATGCAAATAACCTGGAATAAGCAAACCGAAGATTACCAATCAATGTATCATCTATTGGGCATAAAGGCTTATGGCAATTAGAACAAGTCTGAGGTATTGTTACACCAATTAACTCTAAATCCTTTCCGCATAAATCACAAAGAACAGGCATACAATTCAATTCAGATTATGTTAATGGATGGGCCATACCGATTAGCTGATCTATCTCCGGGAATAAGCATCAAAATAAACATGTAGATGCTGATACACACATGAATCACAAAGAGAATAAATGTCAGCGCCAAGGTGTAGTTCTGCTCTATATTTGTATTGATAAGAAGCAAAGAATCTTCAAAAGACTTCTCAAGCAGCGTAAGAGAAGATACAACCATCAATACAAGAAATCCCACCAATGAGAGAAACCACATGAGGAAACACGTTGTATTTCTGCCAGTATCATGAAGACGGCGAACTGTAAGTGAAACCTGGGCTAAACAGATTAAAGCTTCTATTACGATTAATAAAATACATAAGAAAAGCATGCCTGGGTATACCTTTAATGCATCTATGCATTCTAATTCAAAAAAATCTACACTGTATGCCGTATCAGAATTAGTAAAGCAAGATATGTAAATTGAAAAAACACAATCAAGAATCAGGTAGACCAAATAGCTGATAAATATAAATCCCCAGTACTCCTTACGCGTAGCTCTGCCTTTATAGTTGAAGATATTTTTCAAAGCATAGAAAAAAGTCCACCACAATCCCCTGCCCGCTCCATGAATCCATCGGTTACAATGAGGACATTTTTCAGGTACCTCTCTATCTCCCACATCCCGTTTGCAATACAAGCACACATTGGTATCACTGTTCCACATGGAACAATCGAGTTGCTTGATGACATCAGAAAATCTCTTCCAATCCCTATCACCTGCTACTGCAACCATAACCTCAGAATCTATTTCTCCATTTTCAAGAAACGTTTGCAATTCTTCAAACGTATGAGGTCCACACGGTAGGTTTTCCTTGCTGAGGTAATAATACTTCATCGACCCGCAGATTATAACGCATAAATTCATCAGAATCAAGCCAAGTTTAGCAAAAATATCAAATAATTCGTAATCCGTTTACGGTATTTATTTTATAACAAAATTACATTAAATGTACTTACACCTAGTAAATTTAATATAAAAGAGAGCCTGATTTCACATAAATCAAGCTCTCAGAAAAATTGACCGCCGTACCGTCAGTGGTGAAAGAGCCACGTTCCCTGTAATTAGGTGGGTGCGGTGCCTGGGTCGTCTGAGGTATCCATTGGACGGAACATAATACCCATATAAGCTTATTGCCCCTTGTAGTTCTATAACGGTCCGGGCCTGTGAAACCACGCGTCACGAGCACGGCAGCTGATTATGTATATACCACAGACCTGTGATCGAAGCAAGAATTTTCGCCAACAAAATTGTTCCACGTGGAACGCAAATATGGCCTTTCCATACGTCTGAAAACATTGACAAAACAGAATAAAACGTGTAAAATTCGCTCATCAATATGACTATACCTAAGTTACTTTCACAACAATTAACATGTGCACTTCGCAGTGTATTGGGAGATGCGCTTCCTGAAAATTTCGTACCAGTAGTAAGTCCCTCCCAAGATTTACGATTTGGCGATTACCAGAGTAACGCAGCTATGATGCTTGCCAAGCAAGCTAAAATGAATCCGCGCGCGCTGGCAACCGATGTAGTAGAAAAATTCGGTGAATCTGAAATTGCAACACTTGAAATCGCTGGTCCAGGATTTATCAATTTCCGCGTAAAACCCGAATACTTTGCGCAGCGCGCAGCTTCGATGCTGAGGGATGAGCGTCTTGGTGTTTCACTTATCGAAAACCCGAAGACGATTGTCATTGATTTTTCTGCACCCAACGTTGCTAAGCCGATGCACGTTGGACACATTCGTTCTACAATTATTGGAGATACACTGGGGCGTCTTGCACGTTTCCTGGGTCATAAGGTTATTACTGATAATCATATTGGTGACTGGGGAACACAGTTTGGTATGATTCTCTGGGGCTGGAAGAACATTCTTGACCAGAGCGAACTGGAAAAAGATCCCATTGAAGCACTTCTTAATGTATACAAGGAAGTCAATATTCGATGCAAAGAGGATGAAAAACTTCTCCCTCTGTGCAAGGAGGAACTCGTTAAACTGCAGAGCGGCGATGCTGAGAATCTCGAAATCTGGCAGCAATGCATTGCTGTAACCAAAATCGGTCTTGAGAAAATTTACTCTCAATTGGATATCTCCTTTGATTATTGGTTAGGAGAGAGTGCTTACAATGATGCACTCGCACCGCTTGTAAACAAACTGATAGAGCAGGGTATTGCTCGTGAAAGTGATGGTGCAATCTGCGTATTCTCAGATGGTTACCACAAGCCTCAAAATGACCCGTTCCTCGTCCAGAAGGATGGTGAGTGGGTACCTGTTCCTGCCATCATTCGTAAAGCCGACGGTGGTTTCCTTTATGCAACTACGGATTTGGCAACTCTTGATTACCGTACACAGAATTTCAATGCCGATGCAATCTGGTATGTGGTGGGGGCTCCACAGGAAAAACACTTCAAGCAGATTTTCGATATTGAACGTATGCGAGGTGTAACAGGCGATTTCCGCCATGTAGCCTTCGGATCAATACTTGGAAAAGATCGACGTCCTTTCAAAACACGTTCCGGCGATACCGTAAGTCTGCAGGACGTTATTGATGAAGCTGTTACACGTGCAACAGCTGTGGTCGAGGCAAAGAGTCCTGACATGCCTGCAGACGAAAAAGCAGCAGTAGCACAAGCTGTTGGTATCGGTGCCATCAAGTTTGCGGAGCTTTCCCAGAATCGCATGAGTGATTACATTTTCGACTGGGAAAAGATGCTTGCGCTTACCGGCGATACAGCACCCTACCTTCAGAATTCCTATGTACGCGTACGCTCTATCTTCCGCAAGATAGATGGAGAATTCGTTGTTCCGAATTCTCTCAATATTCAGGAAAATGCAGAAATTCATCTTGCACGACTTCTGGTTCGCTTCGGTGAAGTAGTTCCGGCAACATTGGATGATTGCCGTCCCAATTTGTTGGCAGCATACCTCTATGAACTGGCCAAAGCATTCCACAGTTTCTACGAAGCCTGCCCGGTTCTGAAGAGTGAAGGCACTACTCGTGAAACGCGACTGGCCCTCTGTGACCTTACTGCAAAAGTGCTCAAGAAGGGCATGGGACTCTTCGGTATCAACATGCCTGAACGCATGTAAGGACACCCTTATGAAATTAACCTTCACCATCCTCTGCCTGGCAAGTCTAATTCCTTGCTGGGCAGAGGATAACAATTTATCAGGGATGCTATTTGCTACATCAGAAAATGCACTTGTTTCACTGCCCGTTTCCAGTGAGAATGAGTCATTCAAATGGCATTTGAATCAAGGTCTTCAGAACTGCATTCTGGGCTACAGAGAGAAGACTGTTTATCATTTTAACCAGGCTATTGCCACAGAGCCGGATAATGTTCTTGCGCATGTATGCAAGATGCTGGTGTATTCCAGCAATAGCGAAGAATACCGGGAAAGTCTTCAAGTATCTCGCAAGCTTCTTGGAGATGCTATACTCACTCCTCTCGAAGAGTGGTACGTTTCAACCTTCCTACAACGAATAGCTGGTGATATGCACGGTGCAGCAAAAGCTTTCACTGAACGTGCTGCCACATACCGCCGGGATTTCATGGCGGCTTGTTTTGATGTGTATCTGAATGCTTACATGCAGGAGCAGGGGGGTAATATCATTTCCAGAGCAGAAACACTCATAGAGCGCAATCCTGATAACCCGCTGCCCTATTACCTCCGGGCCTTACTTGAGGAACGTTCCTCCACGCCCTCACAACGTGCTCTTGAATGCGCCGGAAAAGCGGCCGAACTATTCCCTGAATCACCATGCACTCACCTGCTTCTCGGGCATCTACAGAGGCGCTCAGGGCTCCAGGAACCGGCACTTTCATCCTTTTCCAGGGCACGTGAGCTTTTCTTATCAGATTCCCGAATCATCCCTCTCTCAAAGGCGACTCTTTACCGCACTAGCAGTCTTTCCGAAATATGTGCTTACTGGGAGACCGGTCAGAAGTCGGAAGCATTGAAACGCTGCCTTTCTCTTACCAAGGAGGTATCTGCATCAATGGACGGAGAAGGGGATATCCTCATGAACTGGGAGGCACGTACTCTGCCTTTGCGGCTTCTCGTCCTGCAACCTGTAGCACCCTCATCTGCTGCCATCAAAGCAGCAGCAAATGCCTGCAACGCACCTCAGAACAGCCCCATAGAACTGGTTCAGAATTGTCTCGTTGCCGCTATTCAGGCGCGTGCGCTGGCAGATGCTGGTCGACCATCTCTTGCTCAACAAACACTTAATAAAGCCTCTCATCACCTAGACAAGCTTTCAGCTCTTAGTGATACCATGATTAAGCAGGGCGGTGTATCTCACACCTGTTTCAGTCGTTCTTTGAGAGCCTGTACAGGTGCCATTCTGCGGGCAAAAGTAGCGCTTTATACTGATAGCACAAGTATATGGCAACCGCATCTTGATGAGCTTCTGGCTCAGCCCGAAATACGATTCCTGCCACCCGTTTTACCAAGATTGCCTTAACCATAAAGGATGTTCCACGTGGAACATCCTTTATTTTTGCAGGGATTTCTTTACAAGTCCTAATCAATATGCTAGATTAGATTTATGACGATTCGCGCTTTCATCTATACCTGTCTGTTGACTGGCAGCGTATTACTTTCTTCATGCGCGTACATGCAGACGCATAAGAATATCAATCAGCAACAATCGGGGTATTCCTTAAAGCCAGCTCTGGAACTGTACAGAGCAGGGGATGCGTATTATCTGGCTGTCGAAAAACATCAGATAGAAGTACATTATCCAATCATCTATGATTCCATCTTCCTGACGGGTAACAACAATCCGCACCTCGAAATCTGCGATACCCATGGTGATAAGCTTTACCGGAAAATCTCACAGGGCACTGCACTTGTGCTCCAGCACAAGACCGGGTATGCCGATATTGCCGTACTGAGTGATGAGTTAAAAAACAACCCTTCTCCCTGGTTGAGCACACTTCCCGCGCAGGCAAGGCGCTGCAACATCTGCGCAGAAATCACCGGAACTGCTGAAACATGGTTAGATACTGAAAACACTGCTCCCAGTTCCCTGTCAACCCAGGCAGCCAGCACGCTTGTTCAGGTCTGCGTCGACTGGCCAGGCACCATTCTGTACAACGCAGCCATACCTATCATGGCTCCATTTGTCTTTTTTTATGAATTTCTAAACGAAGAATAAACCACATCAATATGAAAAATAAAACACTCCTTACACTGGGTGCTCTCTGCACACTTCTGGGAACTTCCTGCAGTGTACGAAGCCATATCTCTGTGGCAGACTGCGGCCGCAGTGCAGATGCCATTCTGGTACCGCTGGAACAGCCCACTCTGTGCAAAGTAGACAAGCAATGGTACCTCTGCGGTAAAAAGGCCAATATCGAGCGCCACAATGCCCCTTGGGTGCGTCCGGAGCAGCTTCCGGCAGATAAGCGCCACCCGGAGCGCTACACGCTCGGTGGCGATGATATGACGCCTGTTTATTCAGCTATACCGACTGAATTAGCAGACAACCTTCGTAAAGGCAAATATACCCACTCCGATGCTATCAGCTTCATTAACCGCAAATGGGTAAATGAACTCCCTGAAGGGAAAGTTGAAGAGGTCAGAACCACAGCCCAGACCCCTGATTATTTCCGCACGATGTCCTCTCACCGCCTGATGCAGACAGAGCAGGGGAATTTCCTTCTTGCTCGTATCGGCGAGCTCACAGCTGATTTCAGCTCCATTTATGCCTATCCGCTGGCTGGTCTTTGCGCCATTTTTGTCGATGCTCCTGCCAGCTTCCTCTACAGCCCGCCTGTGCAGAAACCTCAGGTTGCGCAAGCTGAAACCGTAGAGTAAAACATTAAAATACAACCTTTTAACATACTTATCCACAATTTCTGTGGATAAGTATGTTTATAAGTAGTGAATAAGCTTGTTTATAACTCATCTCCACAAATTTCAATACTGTTTTAAACAGGGTTATCTACAAAGATTGAGTAGTTTTATATTTTCTTTATTAAACACTTACACTACTTACCCACTTATCAACATTGCTGAATATGATGAATTTCTAAATATACTGTAGAGACATCTATTCAGAGAAAAATAAGGTCAGTACCGGGGAGCTCTTCTTGACAGTATTACATAGACTGATACAATAACAGCTATGCAGGAGCAGAGCGATCAACATTGGATGCAGCGTGCATTGGAACTGGCCCGTCTGGGATTAGGAACCACAAGTCCCAATCCACCGGTTGGTGCAGTTATTGTACGGGACGGATTAATCCTGGGAGAGGGGTTTCATGAGGTCGCTGGAGAAGCTCATGCCGAACGACGTGCCATAGCGGATGCATATGCACGCGGCAATGGAGCCCTTCTTGCCGGTTCTACTATTTATATAACATTGGAGCCTTGTTCCAGCACCGGCCGTACGGGCGCCTGCACAGATGCCATCATTGCTGAAAAGATAGGGAAGGTGGTCTATGGCTCCACAGACCCGGATATGCGCCATCAGGGCCGCGCAGATGCTCTTTTGCAGGCCGCTGGGATAACTGTGTGCCCAGGCGTGTTAAAAGACGCTTGTGACCGCTTTCTGCGCTCCTGGTTCCATGCTGTGATGACCGGACGCCCCTGGGTGACGGCCAAGGTTGCCACCACACTGGATGGCCGTATGACCCGCCGCCAGAAATTCTGGTTGAGTGGAGTAGATACTCTCCGGCATGCTCACCAGTTACGCCTGGAAAGCGATGCGATTCTTGTGGGGGGGAATACACTGAGGACAGATGACCCGGCGCTGACCGTCCGTAATCCGATTCACACGCCTTCGTTGAGGAAGATTCAACCCTGGCGAATTGTACTTACGGGAAATCTGCTTTCCCTGCCACCCATGGCCAAGTTGTTTACGGATGAACACCACAAACGAACCCTGGTCTGGGAAAATGTTAAGGACCTCCGCGTTCTGCTCAACGAACTTTATACCCGTTATGGAATCGTGAACCTCATGCTGGAATGTGGCGGCAGGCTGCTGCGACGTTTCCTGGAAGAAGGGCTCGTAAACGAGTGGATGCAGAGTATTTCTCCCATGGTGGGGGCTGGCCCGGACTATGTTGTTCCTGGAGATTTCCTTCCACATGAATTTATTTTTCAACGCGAATCACTCATAAAATGCGGCCGGGATATTATTATTCGCGGTACATTGGGATAAAATAGGTGGCATTACACCAAAAAACTCTTTTTGTCAATGTTCCATGTGGAACATTATACAGTGAAATGTATGTATTCAGCGTTGATTTGACTTGCGATAACAGGAAAGATGCGGTAGAATGCGCCGCCTTTACGCTATAAGATGAAAATAAGTGTGCGTCAATTATGTATGTGTATGTTGGTGGGAGTAGGGGTAACATCCTGTTATCCTCCCCCTGTTCAGTATCCGTATACAGCATTAGTTGTGAACCGTCGCGTAGAGTTGAAAGATAACCTGCTTGCTTTGCTGCCATCGGAACAGCAGAAGGAATCAGCGGCCATTGAGGAAGCAACCTGGCTGGCTGATACCGCATATAAAGCTGCAGCGGGTATTGCGCGCATCAACGGTTCCTATTTTCCGGGTTGGGCGGGTAATGCCTTTATCAACGCCAGGCTGCAGGACAGAGGTCTGTGCTGGCAGTACCAGCACGACATGTTTCGTGAGCTTCGTCGGAGACCGTTGACCTATTTCCGCATTGGTTGTTGCGTGAGAGATATCGCCAAGGCTTCGGAACATAACTGTGTGTATGTGGCTGCCCGCGGTGGTGAGTGGCCGGCTGCCTGGGTGCTGGATGCCTGGATGTGGAATGGACGTTTGAAGGTGGATGATGCACGGAAGTTGAGTAAAACCCGCTGGCAGGACCTGCCTATTATCTGCAGGGCACAATCATTCTATTATCAGGAAGGGCACCAATGGCCCATCGAACATTGGAGCGTGTTGCGTGGAGCCGATGGTAACTACGAAGGATATTGGTTGCCTGAGATGCGTTATTCCTCGCAGTACGAACGCATGTATAACAATATCGAGCTGGGTAAGAAACAGCATCCCGGAAGATTAACGAATTATTAAACCATGAAATCTTGGCACCTTGTTGCGTTTGCCCTGTGTTCACTGGTCATGGTGGCCTGTCAAAGTGCACCCAGACCCGGGTATGCGGAATTGCCGAATGTGGTGAAGAAGCGTGAAGAATTAAAGGAAAAATTGCTTTCCCTCGTTCCGGAACAACAGCGGGCAACGGCTGTGGATGAAGCCACCTGGCTGGCTGATACAGCTTACAAAGCTTCGGCTGCTATTGCGCGTTATAACGAGCCTATATTTGTCAACTGGCTTAATAACCGGGTTGTCAATACCAGAAAAAGCGTTCGTCAGCGCGGTTTGTGCTGGCATTACCAGCATGATTTATACCGCGAGCTTCGCCGGCGTCCGCTTAAGTATTATTCCTTGGGGTGTTGTGTGAAAGACCAGGGGAAGGGTGGGGAACACCACGTTGTTTATATTGTCTCAAAAGCTGGGAAATGGCCATCCGTAGTCATGCTGGATGCCTGGTGGTATGCTGGCCGCCTCCGTGTGGAAGATGAACGGGATGCCGGTGATTGGGTAGTTGATCCGGAAAGTACAAGTTCCTTGAATGAGATATACCCCGAAGGACATAAATTACCCATGGAACATTGGTATAAGATTCGCTCTGGTACCCAATATGCTTATTACATAGAAAGTGATTCCCCGGAAGCACGCAATACTGCTCAATGGCGATACATGCAGGAGCAAATGAAAAATGGCATGAAAAACCGCAGTGGAAAACCATTTGCTTATTGAGCAATATTGAGCAGTTAGAGAATGCTCTAGCAAAATAAAGGTAAACGCACATTTTTCTTGCCTTTAGGTCGGTCATCCCCTAAACTGGTCGCGTGCAACAGATCGCTTTTAATGAAATCAGTGCGGCGGAGGTTTCTGCCATTCCCGCCATGCAGCAGTTGAAGCTTTTTTTCGCTTTCAAGGTGGATGAAGGGTGCCTTACCGGTGCGCCGACAGACCCCCGTTTTGGTGTGGTGGAACGCGATGGTCGTCGTATTTTCCGATTCCGTTCGGATGAGAATGACTACCGCATTTACTTCACTGTGGAAAAGAATAGTGAGGGTGATAACGTGGTGGTGGTACAGCGTGTTCTTCACGCTGATTCGCTGAAGGATTTCTTCTTCCGCAGTGGCATGGGATCCGATGCCGAAGATAAGAAGCTGAGCAAATCCCGCAGCTTCTGGAAGCTTATTGATGACGGCGAGAAAGCCGCTCGTAAGTAAATTCTGCTTGATAGATAAACGCATGCCCGCGCCAATTCAGTATCTGGTGCACATGCCTGGGCGTATTTCCGCTGTGGCGGGAGTAACGCTCATTCAGTTGGTGCGCATGCGTTTGTTTTTTGTGCCGGCAGTAGTAGCCGTCATATTCCTGGCTCTCCAGTTCATTCCGTACCAGGGAAACATAGGAGTAGAGTACCAAGGTGTGGCGCAGCTGCAATTCATCAAGGATGTCAGCCTGGGGTGCATGCAGTTGTTCGGTCTTGTGTTCTGTGTGGCGGCCACTGCACTGCTGCTGCCGCGGGATGCCGAGGACCGCATCTTATACACCATTCTCTGCAAACCGGTGCCGCGTTTTGATTATCTGGCCGGCAAGACTATGGGTGTACTGGCCCTTCTTGTTCTCATGATTGCCCTGCTGGACGGTCTGATGAGTCTCTTACTTGCGCAGCGCGTAAGCAGCATTTGTGCAGAATTAACCACAGCACTTTCTGCCAATGGCTTTACCCAGGAGGATATAAAACCGTATCTGGACCAGGTGTACGCTGCCGGCAACAGCTGGAACACCCAGCGCGGGGTTCTGGCCACCTTGCTGGGGTACGGTGTGCTCACCTCGCTTACATTGCTCATTTCCTGTGTCACCAGTGGCACTATTGTCAGCATCATCTTTGGCCTCGGGGCTTATTTTATCGGCATGTTCCAGGATATGCTCTTTGCAGCGGTGAGTGCAGGGCAGGGGACTACCAGTCTCATGCGCTGGACAGAACAGATCTGTGCCATTATTCTGCCGGATTTCGGCTTGTTCTCCGTGGCTGATACAGCCAGTGCCGGGGCTGAATTAAGCTGGTCTCTTCTGGGAGGACTTGCCCTTATAGCGGTGGCTTATATGCTGCTGCACCTCCTGATGGCAACGTGGATTTTCAGCAGAAAGGAATTCTGATGCATGATGGCAGATGAGCTCAGAACACGTGCCGCATCCGGAGATGTGGAATCCATGATGCACCTTGCAAAAAAACTCATCCGTGGCCGGGGCGAAGGTCGTAATTTTGAGGAAGCCGTGGAGTGGTTTGACCTTGCCGCCCGCGCCGGCAACCCCGATGCCCTCTACTGGCTGGGCAAGTGTTATCTCAAAGGCCTTGGCTGCCGGCGCGATGCCTCCGGCGGTTGCAGCTGCCTGGAGCGCGCTGCACTGGTCGGGCATGCCGCCGCTGCATTGAAACTCGGCGAATGTTTTGAAACCGGCACCGGCGCACCTGCCAGCTCAGAACTAGCAGCCTACTGGTACCGCAAAGCCGCCGCCCGTGGCGAAAGCCGCGCCTATGCCAAACTGCTCCATCTTGCCCGCCAGCGCCGCTGATTCTTTCCTGTAATTACCGAATCAGCAGTTCAGAAACTTGTTGTGAAGATACAATATCTGTTTGTACTTATAAATCGAAACTATTTATTCAAATGAAGAGATTATTTATAAAAGCATTAAAGATTCACCACCAACAAGAAGCTCTGTTTGTGTTGGGTATATTTTCTTGCATAATAGGTGCTATCCTTTTTGAATATGATAAACTCAAGTATTCAGAAGCCTGCATGGGAATATGCTTAATTTGCTTCATGTTGTTGCTTATAAACTCTTGGTTAAATCCTTACATAAAAAAATCATTAAATAAAAATTATATGTCAATTGCTGATGGTGATGATTACGTTGAAGCCAAACAAGTCATGCGTGGCAATGGAAAAGATCACTATCTTGGGCTTTCTCAAAAAAAGAGAAAGAAAAGCCTGTTAGGGAGTATCAAGTGATAAAGGCGGCGCAATCTTTTTTCTATAAAATCTCGGTCATTGGTGCAAAATCGTTTGTGGTTTAGGTTAAGCAGTGGGATTTTGAGGCTGAGACGCGGCTGCCTGCAACACCGGAAAGCACCCTTTTTCTGTTTCATCACGGCCTGAGGGGGGAAGGACTCATTGCCGTCCTTCCCCCGTAACCCCATCCGGGCTAGGGCAGTTTGGGCACCTTGGGTGACTTTTTTGGGGCTTTCCGGTGTCGCATTTGTTTTTACACTTCTCAATTTACGCGCCGCCGCCGTTGATACACACTTTTTGCTCGCCAATGTGGCGGCAGATGTGCTAGTATAGAACTGGAATTTTTATTCGGATATCGTTATGTGTAAAAGCTTCATTGCAACACTGATTTGTGGTATTTTTGCTCTGCTGGGTAACCTGCAGGCCCAGGAAGAAGTGGCCCCCATCCAGCAGCCGGCTCCGGCTTGTGATTCTCTGGGGGAAGCGGCTGTACCCTCGGTGGAAGAAATCCGTGCCGAGGCAGAAGCCAAGGAAAAACTTATCCGCAGCTTGAATCTCTGCCCCAATGCCACGAATTCTCTACTCATTGCAGCAGAATCCATGAGCCTGGAGTCGCTTCAGAGCTATCTGGCACAGGAGCACCACGCCTACGATGGCCACAGCGTACTGGAACATGCTGCCATGAAGGTCCGGTTTGCCTTGCCCATGGCCCACAAGCCCTGCCCGGAATGCGGTAAGACGGTCTACCACGCTGACCCGGATGGCGTCCTTGCAGCCTGGACACACCATTATACCGATGGTAAACTGCAGTACAGCCGTTTCCCGATTCCGCTGCAGATTTACGCCAAGGCAGAGCAGGGTATGGGGCTCTGGGATAAGCTTGTCCACCGTGTCAAGGTTGACAATTTCAACCTGGCCGCTACGATAATTTTCCTGCTGGCTATCATGCATACATTCATGGCTCCCATGTTCCAGAAATGGGCTCACCACATGGAAAAAGCTCACAAGCAGAAATTGCGCGATGAAAAGTTCCGTATTCTGCATCCGGAGCAGCGCATGCCCGTCTCCTTCGGCAGCACACTCTGCCATTTCCTGGGTGAGGTGGAAGTCGTCTTCGGTCTCTGGATTATTCCTTTTGCCCTGGTCTGCCAGCATTATTACAGCATGGATGACTTCCTGCGCTATATCGACCGCGACACCAGTTTCACAGAACCCCTCTTTGTGGCGGTTATCATGGTCATTGCCTCTTCCCGTCCCATTTATCGTCTGGCTGAAAATACGCTTAAATTCTCTGCCAGCATGGGTGGTGGTACCCCGGCTGCCTGGTGGCTTTCTGTGCTGTGCATAGCACCACTCCTGGGGTCATTCATCACAGAGCCTGCCGCCATGACCCTGGCTGCTATTCTCTTGGCCAAGAAGTTCTACCACCTCAAGCCTGCCCCCTCCCTGTGCTATGCAACCCTGGCCTTGCTCTTTGTAAACGTATCTGTAGGCGGTACTCTCACTCATTTTGCCGCACCTCCCATTGTGATGGTGGCCAGCAAGTGGGATTGGGATATGTCCCACATGTTCGTTCATTTCGGTTGGAAAGCCATCATTGGTATCATTATTTCCAACGTCATCTACTTCTTTATCTTTACCAAGGAATTCAAACGTCTTGCTGAGGTTCAGCGCCTTAACAGTGCCTTTGATTCCGGTGTGCCTACCTCATGGGAAGACCGCCAGGACGTGATTCCTGCCTGGGTATATGGTGTGTCCATCTTCTTCCTGGTCTGGACTGTGTATTTTGCCCACCACCCGGCTATTTTCGTGGGTGGCTTCCTCTTCTTCCTGGGCTTTACCATGGCGACTCCGCAGTACCAGAATGCTTTCTCCATCAAGGTTCCTCTGCTGGTGGCCTTCTTCCTTGCAGGCCTACTTATTCTGGGTGGCGTGCAGGGATGGTGGATGCAGCCCGTGCTGCAGGCACTGGCCGATCTGGGTGCTACGGCCACCATGGGTCTGGCCAGCATCCTGACAGCCTTTAATGATAATGCTTCCGTTACTTTCCTTTCCAGTACCGTGCCGAATCTGCCGGAACACATCCGCTATGCTATTGTAGCAGGTGCCGTGACAGGCGGTGGTCTTACAGTGATTGCCAATGCTCCCAACCCTGCGGGCCAGGCTATTCTTGGTAAGTATTTCAAGGACGGCATCAGCGCTCTGCAGCTCTTCCTCTGGGCTGCTCTGCCCACCTTCATCATCTTCTGCCTGTATAACTTCATTTATTTCGGCAACTAAAGACTTATGTTCACAGGACTCGTGGAATGCACCGGAAAGGTGCTGGAGCGCATACCCGTGGAATCCGGGGCGCGCTATGCGGTGGAGATCCCCTTTGCTGCTGAACTGGCGCTGGGGGATTCAGTGGCGGTGAATGGCTGCTGCCTCACTGTCGATAAGATTGAAAATACCCGTGTAGAGTTTGATTTGCTTACACAAACCCTGCGTGTGACCAGCCTGGGGCAGCTGCAAGACGGCTCCCTTTGCAATCTGGAGCGCGCTATGGGTGGCAATGGACGCTTTGGCGGTCATTTTGTCATGGGCCATGTTGATACAACTGGCACGGTATCTTCTATCACGCCTGTGGGGCAGGACCACATGGTGCGTATCCGCATTCCCCAGGAATACATGCGCTACGTCATCGATAAAGGCAGCATCGCCATTGATGGCGTTTCCCTCACCGTAGCCAACATCACCGGTCCTGACGAGCTAGAGTTCTGGATAACCCCCCACACCTGGGAGCGCACTATCATGCACTGTTACACACCCGGCAGCATTGTTGATATAGAAGTCGACATGATTGCCAAATATGTGGAAAAATTAAAGATACACCAGTAATTCTTTTTTTGCCCAATCAGTAAAAACTGAAGCGCCGCCCGGAATGAACCGGACGGCGTTCAGCGTCTCTATGATCTACCGTTTTGATACGGTAAAAATTGTCTTACTTCTGCTCGCACTTGGGGGCGCAGCAGGGACGGTGACCGTGATGACGACGGTGACCCTTCTTACCGCACTTCGGGCCACGCTTGGCGAACTCAGCCTTGATGGCTTCCTTTTCGGCGTCGGAAATCTGGCCGTCCTTGTCAGTGTCGAACTTTTCCATGAACTTAGCCTTGCGCTCAGCCTTGCGAGCCTCGAACCTGGCCTTCATCTCAGCCTTCTGCTCCTCGGTCAGCTGGGGACGCATACCCTTTCTGCCGCAGCACTTGCCGCAGCGCTTGCCGTGGCGGCCATGCTTGCGGAACTTAGGAGCGTTCTTTTTGAACTCAGCCTTGATGGCTTCCTTTTCGGCATCGGAAATCTGACCATC
>DEPT01000040.1:0-21806 GCA_002358905.1 Akkermansiaceae bacterium UBA3385 | reverse complement strand
TCGAACTTCTCCATGAACTTGGCTTTCATCTCAGCCTTCTTAGCTTCGAACTTAGCCTTCATTTCGGCCTTCTGCTCTTCAGTGAGCTGGGGACGATGCCCGCGGTGCATCTTCATGCAGCAGGGCTTCTGCGGGGCGCAGCAGGGCTTCTGGGGGCACTCCTGAGCCATGATGGGCATGACGGCGAACAGCGCAATCAACAGGGATTTCTTCATGGTGATTAATTTTCTATTGTGTGTTTGAATGGTTGGAGTGGATGATGCAGAAAGCACCGCTCCTCACATGTAGGAACGGTGCTTTTGTGAAAAATCTACAACGAATTTTTATTTTTTTGCAAAAAAATCACGAAGAGAGTTAAAATCTGTGGCACTGGGAGCATCTGCGCGGGCTATAGCGGCCTTCTGTGCAGCGGTGATAGTGGCAGCACCCTTGGCAGCCAGCGCGAGCATCTGGGCCATTTCTTCGGCCGTGAACACAGCTTCCTCGCCGCTGCCTTGAACTTCCACATATTCGCCGCGCTCGGTCATGACCACGTTCATATCCACTTCGGCATCGCGGTCCTCCACATAGCAGAGGTCGAGCAGGGGAGTGCCCTGCAGCTTGCCCACGGAAATAGCGGAAACCAGTTGCTTCATGGGGTTCTTTTCCAGCGCGCCGGTAGCCACCAGCTTATTAAGCGCAATCTGCAGTGCCACGGCGGCGCCGGTGATACTGGCCGTGCGCGTGCCGCCATCGGCCTGCAGTACATCGCAGTCTACGCATATCGTGCGGGCACCCAGGGCTTCCAAATCCACCACAGCGCGCAGACTGCGGCCGATGAGGCGCTGAATCTCCACCGATCGGCCATCCACCTTGCCGCCGGAATCGCGCTTCTTGCGGTCCAGGGTGGAGTAGGGGAGCATGGAGTACTCCGCCGTGAGCCAGCCACCCGGCACATGCTGCAGCTTCATCCAGCGCGGCACATCGTCCTCGATAGTCACTGCGCAGATGACGCGCGTATTACCAAAACAAGAAAGCACAGAAGCCGTGGCATTCGGTGCCACGCCCAACACAAACTCCAGCGGGCGCATTTCATCCACCCCGCGATTATCCTGTCGTTCCATGCCCCCGGTTTTACCACAAAATCCTGGATTTCTCAACTCTAAAAATGAAAGAGCTTTAGGGGATGGTGGTATTTCGGGATGTGGAACCTTAGCCCTGACGTCAATTCGATTCAGGAGGGCATTATGACTTTGGCTCAGCAGCGTTTTCGGCGCGGTCTTTTTCGATTTTTTCCAGCACGGGTTTGTAGCTGGCTTCCATGCCGGAGCCGCCACCAGCCTGGTATCCATCGAAACGGATAGCCTTGTAGCGGTAAGTGTTGAAGTCCCAGAAAGTGGGAGTAGCTTTGCCAGCTGCATGTTGACTTTCTATTTTTGAACGGAACACGCAAGGAGCCTTGACGTTTCTCTTTTTGAGATATTCCTTGGCGCGTTTACTGGCATTGCTGGTGTTACCGTCCTCATTGCAGGAAACAACAATTTGAATTCCTTGTTCTCGCAGTTCCGCCTCGCGTTCGAAAAGCTCCACCCATTCCGGGTTATTGTCTCCGATGATGAAGGAACAGATGAGGTAATAGTCTGCAGTGGAACTGATTTTACCACCCATCAGGCCGCCTTTTTTCAGAATTTTGGCAGCTACTCCTCGTTTACCCAGGCTTTTTTTCAGGAAAATTTCATCCGGTTTTTCCAGCATTTTTACCTGGGCGAAACATTCTGATGTAAGTATAACACCAGTCAGAAGAAAAATTGCAGAAAGGAGAAAGCGGTACATAAGTGAATATGTGTTATATGTTTAAACATCGAGATAAGCAGCAGCGGCTTCAGCGCAGCGACGGCCATCCAGCGCGGCGGAAACGATGCCACCGGCATAACCGGCACCTTCGCCGCAGGGGAAGAGGCCGGTGAGGTCGGGATGCTGCAGGGTTTCATCTGCGCGGGGAATGCGTACAGGGGAGCTGGTGCGGGTTTCGCAGCCGATGAGCAGGGCATCCTCGCCGGCGAAGCCACGCAACTTGCGGTTGAAGAACTGCAGACCTTCGCGCATGCGCCAGCAGACGCTCTGCGGGAGCAGGGCATTCAAATCCCAGGGGGTGATGCCGGGGTGGTAGGTAGTCTTCGGCAGGGTCTGGGAGACGCGACCGGCCAGGAAATCCACCACGCGCTGGGCTGGGGCTTTCTGCATGCCGCCGCCCGCCTGGCTGGTCGCAATTTCCAGGGCTTTCTGGTATGCAATGCCTGAAAGCACGCCGTGTTCTGCCAGGAAGGCATCCGTATCCTCCGGCTCCACAGTCACCACAAAGCCACTGTTGGCAAAGGGTGAGTTGCGGCGGGAGAGAGACATGCCATTCACCACCACCTCATCATTCTCTGTGGCGGAGGGCACAATGAACCCACCCGGGCACATGCAGAAGGAGTGCACGCCGCGGTCCTGAATCTTGGTGGCCAGGGTGTAGCGGGCGGCAGGAAGACCCTCCGGGCGTTCCTGACCGGGGCGCAGGTGGTACTGCGCGGTATCAATGAGGCTTTGAGGGTGCTCAATACGCACACCCACGGCAAAAGGCTTACGCTCCAGGCGCACGCCTTCCTCATGCAGCATGCGGTATACATCGCGCGCGCTGTGGCCGGTGGCCAGAATGACGGCATCGCCGGTGAATTCGCGGCCATCTGCCGTGCGAACACCCAGCAGGCGCTTACCATCGGCGCTCTTCAGCAGACCATTCACGCGGGTCTGGAAATGCACCTCGCCCCCAGCGGCCATGATGCTGCCGCGCATGGCCTTGATGATATTCGGCAGGCGGTTGGAGCCTATGTGCGGGTGCGCATCGGTCAGAATCTCCGGGGCGGCACCGTGGGCTACAAAGGTTTCATAAATTTCCATGACCGGCCCACGCTTCGTGGCGCGGGTGAACAGTTTGCCATCGGAGAAGGTGCCGGCACCGCCCTCACCAAAGCAGTAGTTGGAATCCTCCACCACATAGCCCTGGCAGTTAATGGGCTGCAGATCAAATCGGCGGGCAGAGACATCCTTGCCGCGTTCCAGCACCACGGGACGCATACCCAGCTCAATACAGCGCAGGGCAGCAAACAGACCACCGGGGCCGCTGCCTACTATGATAATCTTCTTTGCCTCTGCCGCCACCGGGGTGTAATGACGCTCCGGCAGGGAGGCAGGGGGCAGTTCCTCATCCACACCCACCAGCAGACGAAGCTGCTTGCAGATGGGTCGGCGGCGGGCATCAATGCTTTCCTTAATCAGGCGCATGCCGGTGATGCGGTAGGGAGAAATCTGCAATTTCTGCGCAGCGGCCTTGCGGCGGGCGTCCTCGCGCAGTGCGCGGGCCAGCGGCAGGTGGATGTCCAGTTCCGTTATCATATTATTTTCAGTCTCAGCTCAGGCAATGCTGCATGAAGAGGGCGGGTTCGCCCACGGCAGTGCCCACCTCCACCGCGGGAATACCAGCCACAGTGGTGTGCGGGCGAACATCGGAAAGCACCACGGAGGAAGCTGCTACTTTGGCGCATTCACCCACTTCTACACGACCCAGCACCTTGGCACCTGCGCCGATGAGCACGCCACTGCGTACCACCGGGTGGCGGGCATCGCCTTTTTCCTTGCCGGTACCGCCCAGGGTCACCTCGTGGAAAAGGGATACATCGTTTTCGATAATGGCGGTTTCACCCACCACAAAGCCGGTACCGTGGTCCAGCAGTACACCGCATCCGATGCGGGCCGCCGGGTGAATATCGATGCCGAACACCTCGCTGCCCACGCTCTGGAACAGCAGCGCCAGCATATAACGCTTTTGTTTCCACAAGATATGCGCCAGGCGGTAGGTGGCCAGGGCATGAAACCCCTTGAAGAACATGAGAGGTTCCAGCGCGTTGTGGCAAGCGGCATCTCGCTCCACCACTGCTTTCAGGTCTGCGGCCATCATGTCCACCACCAAGGGGTCGCTCTTGAACAGGGAACGGATAAGAGGCTCCAGGTCATCGCGCCCGATATCGCGTCGGGAAAGCTTGCGAGCCAGGCGCACGGAAACAGCCGTGGCCAGTTTGTTGCGGCTCAGCACCACATCGTCCAGCAGACCGGTGAGCTTAGGCTCCTGCTCAGCGGCAGATTCAGCGGCTGCGTAGATATCTGCCCAGATTCTCGTGGAGAGATCCGCTTCCTGGGGCAGCATCTTGTCCGGGCGTATCATATAGAGGAATTATCAATCCACGCAGCACTCGCGCAGCATTTCATCCAGGCGATAAGTCATTTCGGCCAGTGCCTCACGGGCGGGGGATTCCGGCAGCATCCAGAGCACCTCGCGGGCCTCCTCATTGCGGGAAAGGCCTTCCTCCACCGACAGTCGGATAGCCTCGGCAAAAGCATCTGTATTTCGCAGGCGGGAGTAGTCAATCTCCTCGTGCTTCTCCACGCAGCTGCGGGCGTATTCGGCTACGTCATCGCTGGTGGATTCCATGAGGAAGAACACCGGCAGGGTCAGCTTGCCCTTTTCGTTGTCCGTGCCCAGGGTCTTGCCGGCGCTTTCGTCGCTGCCGGTCAGGTCCAGACAGTCATCATAAATCTGGTAGGAGATACCCAGCAGCGTGCCCATGCGGTTCAGCTGCTCAATCATCTCATCATCCAGCCCTTGCAGGAAAGCTGCACCAGCCATGGCCATGGCAAAGAGCGTAGCGGTCTTCTTGCGGATAAGTTCGTAATAATCCGCTCGGCTCATGTCGATATCCCACAGGCGTGTGGACTGCTCCACCTCGCCCTCGCAAAGGTCGCGCACACCCAGGGCCATGCGGCGGATAAAGCGGGAATCACCGATTTCAGAGCCCATTACCATAGCCTGGGCCAGCATGGAATCACCCAGCAGCACCGCCAGTTCATTACCCCATAAGGCATTCGGTGTGGGTTGGTCGCGGCGCGTATCGGCCTTATCCAGCACATCATCATGCACCAGGGATGCCATGTGCAGCATCTCCAGCATGGCGGCAAAGGTGGTGTGTTCCTCCTTAATGCCACCGGTGGCCGCTGCTGTGAGCAGCACCAGCCCCGGACGAATCATCTTGCCTTTCCCCTTGCACACCTGGCGCATGTAATCCCGCATATAGGGGGAGAAATGCTCCGTTTGGGCATCGATGGTGTCACGCACTTTCTGCAGTTCGTTCTCCACAATGCGCATGTAGGCTTTCTTGTTACGCAGCTTGCTGAAAAAAGGAAGGCTCATGAGGGATGATAATAAGGTATTCTGCGCCGGTGTCTGCACCGCCGCTGCGGGGAGTTTAGCAAAGATTAGGCGGCTTGGCAACCTTTTACCCCCAAAATGCCTGCATATGCCGGATATTTTCCTGCTGAATGTTCATTTTCTCGCACATGCAGCACATTCAGACTCCTGAGTGTGCACAAAAATGGCGCACCATGCAAGGTGCGCCGCCAGTAAACCTGTTCCTCTGCAGAAATCAAGCCTCGGGAGCAGCCGGACCTTCGCCGTACTGGTTAGCAGCGGAACTGCCAGTGCAATAGAACACAAGCAGAATAATCCAGCCGATGACGGGAAGCAATGCCCACAGCAGATTCCAGCCACTGTGGCCGGTATCATGCAGGCGGCGAACCGTCACACCCAATCCAGGCAGGAAGAAAATAATGGTAAGAATAAGATCAAGCAAGTTGCTCACGGGTTCTGCGGCATCCATATTGCCAGACACTGCCAGAATCATGCCGACCAGGAAGCCACTTCCGATACCAATGAGACAGTTGGCCAGTACCCAGAACCAATACTCGGAACGGCTGGCGCGGCCATCAAATTTAACATAACGCTTCATGCAGCTCGTGAAAGCATTGATAAGGTTGTAGGAAGCTACAGGAGTAGTACTCATAATGTTCAGATAGGGTTTCTATGTTCAGTGTGAATTAAACAACGTCTCAGTATCGTCTTACCTCTTGGCAAGGAACCACATCGGCGTCAGGTGACATTATAGCAGTCTCTACATGTCAGTCAATGCATTTCAGGGGCCGGAGTGGAAAAACCGGCATAATTTACCAGCAGGCTGATAATCGGGGATTTGCAGGGGCGCAAATCTTCGGTGCACGGAACTCCATTCCCGAGAACATAACCGGTGTGGGGCTAAGGTCCCTCGTTCCGAATAAAACCAGCGGCCTCGCCAAATCACCACTGGTTACACGGAACAGCTTTTCATCCGGAAGTTCAGCAGAATCGCCTGAAAAATAAATATAACAGCCGATTTAACTTGTCTTACGCTGCCGCTGTGCTACATTGATGGTATGGATAAAGCAGGTTTACATTCGTGGGTGGAGCGGAATTTGCAGGCGGGTGAACGTGTGCTGTGGGCAGGGAGCCCCCGGTTGGTTTTCTTCCGCGGGGTGTTTCTTTCCCGTATTGTGCCGGGGCTCATTCTGCTGGGGCTGGCTCTGTGGTTCCACTTCGGCGCACCAGGCATTCCGCTGCCGGATTGGGCCATGTTCCTGACTGCTGCTTTCCCGAAGGAAGTGGTGTTTCTTATAGCTCTGCTTCTGCTGGTGGTGCCGCCTTTGCGTGGCTACATGTTACGCCACACCAGCTATGTGCTTACCGACCGCCGCATCATCAAGGCTCGTGTGTTCAGTAACCGTGTGCGCCAGTGGCCACTGGAAATCCTGGCCAAGGCCCAACGCATCGATTACAGAGATGGCCTCTCTTCTTACGTTTTCGATGACTGGGAAGATGGACCCCACCGCCACGAGCACATTACCCGTGGTATCTACTACATGCGCCCCGATTTCCGCGAAGCTCTGGAAAAAGCACTGCAGACATGAGCTGCAAGTCTCCCCAGACCGTATTAAGATTATGGCAAACCATCTTTGCCATAGCCGTGGCGGCGGTGTCACTGGCTCTGGTATTCTGGATGGTGGATGCGGCGCTGGGACACCATTTTCTAAGGCATACAGCAGATGAAGGTTACTTCCTGCTGGTGAATATCCCATTATTTCCCAATGTAGTATCCGCCTGGCTGATGCTGCGTTTCTTCTCGCCCCGGCAGAGCAGCAGGATGGATTACTACCTCTTGAAATGGCTTGGTGCAAGTTGCGCTTGCGCCTTTCTGACCGGGGGCGTGATGCAAATTGGCCCGGCGGTGAAATATGCTGATTTTCACCAAATCATATCAGGTGGTATTTTACTGGTGATTATAAACCTGGTATTATCATTAGTGATACTGCCAATCCTGTATATGATTTTTCTCAAATGCCGGAACTGAGCGCCGTGATTCCGCGCTTGCCATGTGGGCGTAAGTGTGTTATCATCCATCGCATGGCAGATACGTCTTTTACTGCACAGATGGCAGCCAAGCTTGGGCTGGATGAGAAGTATGTGATTCCCTACGGCTATGACAAGGCCAAGGTGAGTCTGGAGGTTCTGAAGCAGGACCGCAAGCGCGGCCGCCTGATTCTGGTGAGCGCCCTGACTCCCACCCCTGCCGGCGAGGGCAAGACCACGGTTTCCATAGGTCTGGCTCAGGGGTTGCAGGCAGTGGGTCAGAAGGTGTGCCTTGCTCTGCGTGAACCTTCCATGGGCCCGGTGTTCGGCCGCAAGGGCGGTGCCACGGGTGGCGGTGCTTCCAGCATCACCCCGGGCGAGAGTATCAACCTCGGCTTCACCGGCGACTTCCCCGCCATCACTGCCGCCAACAACCTGCTGGCCGCTGTAATTGACAACGCACTCTTCTACAAGACCACCCGCCTGGACCAGAACAAGGTAACCTGGAAGCGCGTGATGGATATGAACGACCGCGCCCTGCGCCAGATTGTGGTAGGCCTGAACAAGAACGGCGTACCCCGCGAGGACGGCTTCAATATCACCCCCGCCTCCGAAATCATGGCCTGCTTCTGCCTGGCCGAGGACCGCGATGACCTGCGCCGCCGCCTGGACAATATGGTCATCGGTTTCACCGCCGATGATGAGGCCGTGTATGCCCGCGAACTGGGTGTGACCGATGCTCTGCTGGCTATTCTGAAGGAAGCTGTGAACCCCAACCTGGTGCAGAGCCTGGAGGGTGTGCCTGCCTTCGTGCATGGTGGTCCTTTCGCCAACATTGCCCACGGCTGCAACTCCGTCATCGCCACCAAGATGGCCCTTTCCTGCGCCGACTACGCCGTGACCGAAGCCGGTTTCGCCTTTGACCTGGGTGCCGAGAAGTTCCTGGATATCAAGTGCCGCCAGAGCGGTCTCTCCCCGGATGCCATCGTCATCGTGGCCACCATCCGCGCCCTCAAGATGCACGGCGGTGTGGCCAAGACCGACCTGGAAACCCCGAATGCTGAGGCAGTGCGCCGTGGTCTGGTGAATCTGGCTGCCCACATCGAAAGCGCCCGCCTCTACAAGCGCCCCGTCACCGTGGCCATCAACCTCTTTGCCGCCACGGATACTGAGGAAGAAATCGCCGAGGTGAAGGCCATGTGCGCTGAAATGGGCGTTGGCTGCGCCGTGGCCGATGTATTCGGCAAGGGTGGCGCCGGCTCCACCGAACTGGCTGAAACCGTGCTGGCCAGCATGCAGTCTGAATACGAGCCCTTTGAATGCCTGTACAGCCTCGACCTGAGCGTGGAAGAACGCATGACCACCATTGCCCGCAAGATTTACGGCGCCGATGGCCTGGTGCTCACCAAGCCCGCCCAGAAGAAGCTGGCCCTCATGGCCAAGAATGGTCTCACCGACCTGCCTATCTGCATGGCCAAGACCCAGAACTCCCTCTCCGACAACGCCGGCCTCCTGGGCCGCCCCACGGGCTTCACCGTGACTGTGCGCGACTTCGAAATCGCCAACGGTGCCGGCTTCCTGGTAGCCCTCTGCGGCGATATCATGCGCATGCCCGCCCTGCCCAAGGTACCCGCCGCCTGCGATATCAAGGTATCTGCCGATGGCATCATCACCGGCATGAAGGGCTGATTCAGCCCTCCCCACGGTTGCAATACTCATTATCCTCCCCCCGCCTGAACACTCAGGCGGGGGTTTTTCTGTGCCCATTTCTGCCCTCAAATTCCCGAAAATCAGGAATAGCACTCCCGATTTTCGGGAATTTACTTGACTAATTACACCTTGAATGCGATGATGTCACCAAGATGAATAAGGGCGCCAAAAAGAATTACCTGGAACGAAGTGTAGCAGGCAAGATTCTGGAATTAACGGAATATTATCCTTGCATTCTGCTGACCGGTGCAAGACAGGTAGGCAAATCCACCCTGCTGCGGCATCTGCTGCCGGAGGGCATGCGCTATATTACTTTAGATGATTTCCAGCAGCTGGATTTCGCTCGGAAGGATCCTTCTGGGTTCCTGGAGGCACATGGCACGCCGCTCTGCATCGATGAAATCCAGTACACCCCGGAGTTATTCCGCGCAATCAAGATGAAGGTGGATGAAGACCGCCGGCCAGGCATGTACTGGCTGACAGGTTCACAGCGTTTTCACATGATGAAAGGCGTAAGCGAAACCCTGGCTGGACGAATCGGAATCATTGATTTGTATACTCTCTCTCAGAAGGAGCTCTATGGGGAAGCTCAGTCAGTTGCCTTTTCCCCTGCCAATGTGAAACCCGGGCTATGCCAGAATGCGGTGTGTTCTTTAGCAGAACTCTATAAGCGTATTTTCCGCGGCGGGTACCCTGAACTCGCCAAATCCCGCATCCCCTGGTATGATTTCTTCCGGGATTACGTGCAGACCTATGTGGAACGCGATGTGCGGCAGCTCACCCAGGTGGGCAATGAAGCAGCTTTCGTACGTCTGATGCGCTCCGCCGCCATGCGCACCGGGCAGCAGCTTGTATATAGTGACCTGGCTAGAGATGCCGATGTTTCCCCTAAAACAGCTGCGGCCTGGATATCCATTCTGCAGGCCTCCGGCGTGGTAGAGCTGCTGGAGCCCTATCACGTGAACACCATTAAACGCCTGGCTAAGACCCCCAAACTCTATTTTACAGATACCGGCCTGTGCTGCTGGCTGGCCGGGTGGCGCAGCCCCGAATCGCTTATGGAAAGTACCTTTGCCGGGGCTATTCTGGAAACATGGGTCTATGGACAGTTGATGCGCAGTTATGCCAACGCTGGCGTACGTCCCACTATTTCCTATTATCGTTCGCACGATGGTGCCGAGGTGGATTTCATTATCGAGGAGGAGTCAAAGATTTATCCCATAGAAGTGAAGCGAAGTTCCTCTCCCAGGGATACTGATCTGCGGTGGTGCCGCACCCTGCCGGTAGCCTCTTGGGCCAGCTTGCAACCTCCTGTTCTTCTGTGTACTGCGGATGAACTCCGCCCCATGCCTTTTGGGGCTGTTTCTGTACCCATTTCTGCACTCTGATTCCCGAAAATCGGGAGTGGTATTCCCGATTTTCGGGAATCAGAACAGCACAGGAAGCAGGTTGCGGCAGCCAGAAATGGCGGTTTGTCGGGGGCGCAAATCTTCGGAGCATGGGACTTGCCTGTCTCGGCGTAGCTGCGTAGCATCGAAGACGGAAGTCCCGTAAACATAACCGATGAAGGACTTCTGACTACGCCGAAATCAGAAATCTTGAAAAATTTAGATTGCAAATTGAGCAGAATAGGCTAAAGTATAGTCAAACCTATCTAACTGATATGAAATTCTCTACCATTCTTATGACGATGGGAGCCTTGGCAGGATGCGCCTGGGCTCTGCCGCAGGCAGCTAATGTGGAAGCCGCTCTGCCGATTGCCCAGAAGGAGGGGCGCGATATTATGCTGGAGTTCACGGGCAAGGAATGGTGTCCGCCCTGCATTCACCTGCGCACAAAGATTATGGAGACCCCCGAGTTTGAAAAGGCTGTGGGTGATAAATATGTGCTGGTGGAGGTGATTTTCCCGCGTCTGCCTTCCGCAGTGGCGGCTATTCCTGCAGAACAGCGCAATGCTAACGAAAAGCTGCTGGTGCACCACCGCATCGAAACCGGCCTGCCCACCGTACTGCTGCTGGATGAAAAGGGCCTTCCGTATGCCCAGGTTGCCGGTGCACGCCGCACTACGGCAGATTATCTGAAAGCGCTGGAAGCCGCCGCTGCTGTGCGCATTACCCGCGATGCTGCTTTCGCCCGTGCTGCAGACCTGCAGGGCATGGAGCGTGCCACTGCCCTGGCAGAGGGCCTGAATGCCATTCCTGAGAACTGCCGCGATAAATACGTGGACATTGTGAACGAAATCAATGCCCTGGATCCCCAGAACACCCTGGGCTATGCCCGCGTGCTGACCCGCTTCGATAATTACCGCAAGCAGGATGCTGCGCTGAAGGTTATTTTTGACCATCTGCGGAATAACCGCCAGCCGGAAGCCATGCAGGGTAATATTGATATGCTCCTCAAGTATCTGGAGACTCCGGAGCTGGAGCCTGAGCTGGCCCAGATGGCCTGGCGTGCTCTTGGCGATACCTATGTGTTCCAGCGCCGCTACAAGGACGTGTACGAATCCTACAAGAAAGCCTATGAGGCCGCCCCGGATTCCCGCCTGGCCCCGCGTCTCAAGACTGCCGTGGAGCATTATGAGAATAACATATTGCCTGCGGTAGAACGCGGAGAAATCAAGTAAAACAAAAAGCGCAGTCATTGAGACTGCGCTTTTTGTTTATTAAGCCTGTGCCTTACGTTACAGGGCCTGGATAAGTTTGATGTAGGCCTCCCTGGCGGCTTCCGGAGTCAGGCGGGGAGGCTCGGCTTTCTGGGCAGGTGCCTCGGGCTCTTTCTCTGTTTCCTCCTCCACTTCTTCTTCGGTCTTCACCTCAGGCCAGTCAGAAGCTTTGGAAGGGTAGGAAAGGGCTCCTTCGTTCCGGTTGGTCAGCAATTGGGCAACTGCCTGGCGTTTGCCGATGACGGCGCGCCGGTCGGTGCGGGCCAGGAGCACGTTGCTTTTGGAGTTCATGTAGGGCACCATGGTGCAGCGCAGTTGCGGACACAGTGCAGCACGGGAAGCTCCGGGAACATTGTTTTTACCCAGTCCCAGTTTGTCTGCCAGCACTTCGGCGGCGTATTCGTTCATTTGCTGGCGACCGGTCACTTCAATAGCCCCCAGTTTGTTGCCGGCCATGGGCATCAGGATGTCCACACCGCTCTTCTTTATCGTTTTCCAGTGAATGAAACCGTTGGGCTGTATGCTGTGAATGCAGAAATATTCCTCCTTCAGCAGGTAGGCCATGGCTGCCAGCGGGCTGCCATCGAAAACGTGGTTTGCATCATCACCCAAATCACTTATCACGGATTGGTTTACCAGCAGGGAACAATCGGTTTCGCTTTCCTCGAAATCCATGGATTCCGGGGAATCCATACCTACCAGTTCGGCTACACGACTAACTGTCTCTGACAGGTTGTGCTCGTGGTCATCCGTGTTTTTCTGTTCGATGATGATGGCCGCATTGATTTCTTTTCCATTGTGGGAAATGAAAGCGATATGCCAGCCATCGTGCAGGATGCAGACTGCGTTTTCAAAGACCTTGGTGTTATTGAACGCTGTTTTCACTGCATCCAGAGTCATGGATTCCCCCGCAGTTACCTGTGAAGGAACCCAGAGCAGGCTGCATGCCAGCAGCAGAGTCTGAAAAAGAAAACGCATTATTTGCTGTATGATTTCATGAGACGGCGCACGTATTTCCCCATGGAGATGACCTGGCTGTCGATACTCTGAGCCAGTTTGAACTGGTTGCGGGCACGAATCAGGTTGTGTTCGGGTTTTTCGGTGCGGAAATACAAGTCGCCGTCCAGGTAGTCGGTCAGGAATCGGATACCGATTTCGGTGGTAATGAGCCAGCCGGCAAAGGGCATGAATTCCACTTCCTTCATGGTCAGGAAATTGTGTGCGGCATCCAGGTAGCCTTCCGCCAGGGATTCAAAGAAGGGCATTTCCATTTTCACTTTGGAGAGGTCCTCCTCGTCCTCTCGGGCCATGCAGGTGGCCGTGCGCACCATGTCGCCGAAGTCGTAAAGCACGGAGCCGGGCATGACGGTGTCCAGGTCAATCACGCACACGGCATCATCCGTTTCGGAATCCAGCATCACGTTGTTGATTTTGGTATCGTTGTGGGTGATGCGGGTAGGAATTTCACCGCTTGCGAGCATGTCTGTGATGCGGGAGTAGCGGTCTTCCCAGCTCTTGAGCAATTCGAGCTCAGCCTGGCAGTTGGCAACGCGGCCTTTCACGTCTGCCTCCACGCTCTTGAGCAAGTCGGCATAGCGCTTGGGGGTGTTGTGGAAATCCGGAATGGATTCCTTGATATCCTCCGGGTTCATATCGCAGATAAGGTCCTGGAAAGAACCGAATGCAAAGCCTGCCTGGTATGCCTGGCGGGTGTTTTCCACCACATCGTAGGTGTGTGTGCCTTCGATGTTGTTGTAGCAGCGCCACATACCGCCTTCTTCCGGCAGGATGATGTAGTTGCGGCCACCACGTGCGGGGAAGAGGTTCAGGGTCTGGCCGGCGGCATCGCGGCGGCGGCGCAGGAGTTTCCAGGTAATGTGGCGGGTCACTTTTTCCACATTGCGCATGACCTGTGCCGGGTCCTTGAACACATATTCGTTGATACGCTGCAGAATGTAGCGGTCTTCCTGACCATCTTCTGCACGGTAGCAGGCGCGGTAGGTGGTGTTGATGTGGCCGTTGCGGAGTTCCTCACCATAAAGGAAATCACCGCTCACGGCAAACTGGTCTCCAATTCGGGCGATGCGTTCTGCTATCGGGCCTTCTGTGTATTTCTCAGGCATAGTAAGGAGAGGTGGAGAGAGTTTTTTCTGGCAGGAAATCAGTTATCTTTCTTCTCTTCCGCAAGCTGAATGGACATCAGCTTGGGAGCATTCCGGGTCGGGTCCGTCACCACAAGATTAATCAGAGACTGGCGGTCGGAGATAACGAATGTGGAAGCCTTGATGCGCTTGTATTCCTTAGCACCCTTGTCCATGTAGGAGAGGATGAAGCCCATTTTCTGCCCCTTGTTACCCTTTAAACTCCAACTGTTTTTTGAGCAGGTGTAATCCTCGGGAAGGCGCACACCAATCTTGCTTTCCTTCTTATCCTTGAAGGTGCCTGTTTCAGAGGTGATAATCTGCAGAGGGTAGGAGGTCAGATTGATGATATGCAGACCCTTCTTCGGGAAATCCTTCTCGTTAAGGAATGTAGTATCAATCTTCTTCAAATCCTTGGCAGGAGTGAGAATACACACTGCCTTGCTGGCTACATCGGCCTTAACAGCTACGGAGAAAAGCGGCTCAGGAACCTTGGCTGAAGCTGCTGCCGGCTTCTTATCACCCTCTGCCGTGGCACCGGGGTTCTTATCCCAGAAATCAATCTCTCCGCCTACCGGCTGAACTCGTTCGCTGGGGGTGCGGGAACCGATGGAAATAGCCTTGAATGTCTTGCCGCTGCGCACATAGAGAGGGGAGGGTAGGGTAGTGCCCGAGGGGGAGCAGATAACAAAACGAATACCGGATTTAGGAGCCTCTGCCGTGGCGGAGCTGGCGGCTCCGGCAGGAGCGGCAGGAGCCGCGGCGGGGGCAGGAGCAGTGGCGGTGCGCTTGGAGCGGCGTCCCTGTGCCTGGGCCGGGGTGAATGCTACAACGGCTGCACAGATGAGCAAAATCGGAAAAAACTTCATCATGGTGAGATAATTATAATTTACGAGGAAATACTAGCAAGCCGAAGACTCTAAATCAAGCAGAAAATCCTGCAAACGGGAAATTACGGAGTGCGGAAACAGATTGACTTGGCGGCTTTTTTTTGTTGTAATGGGCGCGTGCCCGATCAGACCGCCAGTTTTGTTTTTTTTGGTAGCGATGAAGGAGCTGCTGCATCTGCCGCTGCTGCTGCTTACTCTCGTCTTGAGGAAGGGAGCGATGGCTGGGGTAATGAGACAATAGACGGCTCTGCTGCCACAGTGGACGAAGCGGTGGAAATTGTGGGCCGTGTTATTTCCGGTCTGCAGACCATGAACATGTTCGGCGGCCGTAAGGTTATCTGGCTGAAAGGTGCCAATTTCATGGGGGATACCCCGCAGGGTGCCCGCAGCGAAGCCGTGCAGGCTGCTCTGGAGGAATTGGTGGCAACCCTGTCAGATTTGCCGGAGGAAACATTTTTTGTTCTCTCTGCCAGTGAGATGGACAAGCGCCGCTCGTTCTTCAAGAAGCTGGGCGCAGCTGCAGAAGTAAAGGAATTTTCCAAAATTGATATCACCAAACCCGGCTGGGAAAGCGAGCTTTCCGCCCTTACCCTGCGCATGGCCAAGCCGCTGGGACTGGGGTTCGATAATGCCGCACTGGATTTGTTTATCCACCGGGTGAATGAGAGCACGCGCCAGATTTCCAATGAGCTGGCAAAGCTGGATGTCTACCTGGGACCGGAGCGCCGCCAGGTTACCGCAGAGGACGTGGAGCTCATGGTGGCAGTTTCGCGAAACGGTGTAGTGTTTGAGATTTCCCGAGCTATCGAAAGCGGTAATTCGCACCTGGCTGTGCGTCTGGTGAATGAACAGCTGGAGCACGGTGAGCAGGGGGTATCCATCATGCGTGCAGCCATTGTACCCACGGTGCGCCAGCGTTTCTGCGCCCGTCTGCTTATTGACACCTACAAACCGGATACCGGCAACTACCGCGCGTTCGATGCCGCGTTGAACCGTTTGCCGGAAGAGGGGCGCAAGCTCCTGCCGCTCAAGAAGGATGGCACGCCCAATACCTACGGCTTGTTCAATGCAGCCCGCACCGTGGGCAAGCTGAGTCTGCGCAAGGCCCGGCGGGATTTGCAGGCTTGTGCTGCTGCTGACAAGGCCTTGGTGTCCAGTGGGCTGGATGCCCGCGATATTCTGCACAAACTCATTGTAACGCTCACCATGGCATGAGTATGCTGATTCCTACAGTTTTTGATGTGCTGGTGATTGGTGGTGGCCATGCCGGTATCGAAGCAGCCCTGGCTGCCACCCGTCTGGGGGGCACGGTGGCCATGCTTACCCATGACCTGGATACCGTGGGGCAGATGAGTTGCAACCCGGCTATTGGCGGCCTGGCCAAGGGCCACATGGTGCGTGAGATTGATGCCCTCGGCGGTGCCATGGGGCTCAACACCGATGCCACGGCCATTCAGTTCCGCATGTTGAATGCCTCCAAGGGCCCCAGTGTGCGGGCCCCCCGTGCCCAGTGCGATAAGAGTGCCTACCGCGCCCGCATGAAGTGGGTGCTGGAAACCACGCCGGGCCTGCAGCTGTTCCAGGGAGATGTGGATGAAATCGTGGTGCAGGATGGTCGCGTAGCCGGTGTCACCACCACCTGGGGCCAGCGTTTTGCCGCCCGCACTGTGGTGCTGTGCAGCGGCACCTTCATGCGTGGGCTGCTGCATGTGGGCATGGACCATCTGCCGGGCGGGCGTCTGGGTGGTGCTCCCAGCGGTATTTCCGCCAGCCTGGAGAAACTGGGCTTCCCGCTGCTGCGTTTCAAGACCGGCACCTCCCCGCGTATCCTGGGCAGCAGCATCGATTTTGAGTCGCTCGATATGCAGCCGGGCGATACCCCGCCGCCGCTCTTCAGCTTCGGCAGCCGCCAGCGCCTCAGCCGCGAAACAGAGCCGCACTGCACCCTCAACTATTTTGCCGATGCAGACTTCGAGCTGCAGCAGCTTCCCTGCGCCATTACCTACACCCACGAAGGCACGCACAACATCATCCGCGATAACCTGAAGCACAGCCCGCTCTTCGGCGGCGTGATTGAAGGTACCGGCCCGCGCTACTGCCCCAGTATCGAGGACAAGGTGGTGCGTTTTGCAGATAAGGAACGCCACCAGATTTTCATTGAACCCGAGGGGCGCAGCACCGATGAATTCTACCTCAACGGTCTTTCCAGCAGCTTGCCGTTCTTTGTGCAGTTGGATATCGTGCACAGCATTCCCGGCCTGGAAAAAGCCCAGCTTATCCGCCCCGGTTATGCCGTGGAGTATGATTTTGTGCCGCCCACAGAGCTGCAGCCCACTCTGGAGACCAAGCGCGTGCGCGGACTTTATTTTGCCGGGCAGATCAACGGCACCAGCGGTTATGAGGAAGCCGCCGGCCAGGGGCTTCTGGCAGGGGCCAATGCCATGCTCTCCCTGCGTGGGGAGGAGCCCCTCATCCTGCGCCGCGATCAGGCCTACCTGGGCGTGATGGTGGATGACCTCGTCACCCGCGGCACCGATGAACCCTACCGTATGTTCACCAGTCGCGCCGAAATGCGCCTGCTGCTTCGCCAGGACAACGCGGACCTGCGCCTTACCCCGCTGGCGGCCCGCCTGGGCCTGGTAAGTGCGGAGCAGGGCCGCGCTGCAGAGCAGCGCCAGGCAGCCATTGACCAGGGAATTGAGCGCGCCCGCCAGCAGCGTGTGGATGGCACATCGCTGGAAATCTGGCTCCGCCGCCCGGATAATGACTGGCGCAACCTGCCCGAACCCCTCCGCTCCCAGTACCCGGACGAACTCTGGGAGCCCATCGCCACAGAAATTGCCTACTCCGGCCATATAGACCGCATGCGCACCACGGCTGCACGGCTCCAGCGCCAGGAAGATAAGAAAATCCCTGAGGATATTGATTACGATGCCATTCCGGCCATGAAGACCGAGGCTCGCCAGCGTTTGTCTCGTGTGCGCCCCGGTACCATCGGTCAGGCCGCCCGTATCCCCGGTATCACTCCGGCAGATGTTGCCCTGCTGCTGGTCTGGGTCAAAAAACAGCACTGAATTCCACTTTTTTGCAATAAAATTCAGGATTTCGCTTGACGTATCGGGGCAAAAGGTATATACTCCCGCCGTTCCAAGAACACAGGGCTATGGTGTAATTGGCAACACATCGGTTTCTGGCACCGCTATTCGGGGTTCGAGTCCCTGTAGCCCTACTCAAAAAGCTCACAGCACCACGTTGTGAGCTTTTTTCTTTCTCCGGACATGAAGGACACGTTCACACAGGCTATACGGCTCGGCATTATCATGCTCATTCTGGCTATTGTGCTGGGCTGGGCAGATAAGTTCATCTTTGAGCCCGGGCGCATTCCTGCCTGCGTGCAGGAAACGCTGCCGGAGGGACGTATCTGTCTGGAAACCATTTCCAAGCGCTACAAGAATCGTGTGGTGTGGGTGGATGCCCGCAGCCAGTCAGATTTTGAACTGAATCACCTCATGCTGCCCGATAACCGCATGTTCCCCATCCGTAAAGGTCCGGATATGCAGCAGCAGATAGATGCTGCTATCGGGCGCCTGCTGGAGGCTGCAGATAAGGAGGAATGCATTGTGGTATTCTGTACCAATGAATGCACAGCTTCTGGTGAAATTGCTGCCGAATTGCGCGAGCTGGGCTTGCTGGAGGCCCCCATCTATGTGCTGGAGGGTGGCTGGGATGTCCTGAAGGCCAGTGGCCTTGCAGCAGATTAATGCGCTGCCAGTCTGGTGGTGTATCCTTTTTGCACTAAGTATAAGTCGTTAAGGTGTTTTACCTGGAAAGCAGTAACCCCTGGTGTCTTTTTGTTGTTTATTTTCATTTTTCTGTTACGCTGCAGGTCTCTCTTCCCTTATCCGTAGGGAACAGAGGCTGATAAGTAAATAGAAAACAACGTATATGATTAATAGTAACAACCCTGTGACATCGGGTCTTGAGTCGGTATCCGGAACATTCATCGCGCCCCGCTCCGGCGATGCGGGGGCGCTCCCCCTTCATGTGAGCATTTCCTGCTCCGCCATGACCAATGACCCCGGCCCGGTGGTGCCCATGCAGAATATTCCTTTCACCGTGCCCGCGGGGGGTGCCTTTCTGCAGGTACCACGCTTCCAGGTGGATGACTGGGGCTTCTGCGGCGTGATTCCGGAGGACTGCGACTATGATACCACCCCGGCAGAATACAAGATTGACTGCCGGGATACGGGCGATAACCGCGGCCCGAATGGCGGCCATACCCAGTGGGGCGGCAGCATTGCTCATACTTACCTGCCGCCGGGCAATTACACCCTGGTTGTGGAGCAGAATAACGCCGTCATTTCCGGCGTGGCCAATAAATCCCTGCTGGAGGTGGAGGCTCATATCGTGCCCTGTGTCCCGCAGCCGCCTCCTGCTCCCGATGATGACGATACTCCGCTTCCTGATGATGAGGATACTCCTGCGGAAGATGATGAGACCCCGCCCGATGAGCCGGAGGAGGAGCCCCTCATCTGCTCGGATTGCGGTTGCAGTTCCTGCGATGACGAGGAGTTCAAACCCAAGGTTCCCGGCGATGCCGAGCTGGAGGACTGCACGCCCTTGCTGGAGTACACCCCCGATGATGCTGCTCCTGTGGCCATGGTTGCAGGGGAGGAGGATTCTCCTGCCGTGCTGGCCGGTGGCTTCAAGTCTCTTTCCGCCTGGGATTGGTCGCTCTCACAGAATGTTGCAACCGGGCAGATTACCATTATCCCGCCGGCAGCCACGCCGCTTCATTTCCGCATGCAGTCCGGCAGTGCCCGGGCTGAGCTTTCCGGTGGTGCCCGTATGTACCGCTACGCGCTGCAGCTGCAGGATAAACACGGTAATCCCTGTGCGGATGGCACGCATGAACTCTTCTGCCTGAGCTCGGCAGATGGTGCCCAGGTGCGCTTTAACCGCGAGGGCAAGGTGGTTTCCCGCCGCTCTGCCGCCGGGCGCGTGGTGGAGTCTGCCGTCTATGCCGCTGCCGTGGTGCAGAAGGAGGATGCCGCCGGGCATATTGAATCGGTTTATTCTGCCAAGGAGGGTCTGATGCGCAGCTCTCTTACGGAGACCGGTGAAACCCACTGCGAATGGTTTGCCCCGGCTCAGGTCATGGTGCAAGGTGATTCATACGAGACCAGCGGTGCGCCGTATAAGACGGAAACCTACTGCACCACCCTGCGCAACGGGGTGAAGACCACGACCGTGACCCGCCAGCAGACAGGGCTGCCTGCTCACACCGTCACCCGCGTGGAGGATGGCAATACCACCACCACTATCAAGGGTGAGGGGGCAGAGGCCATCATACGCACGGTGGTGAAGAATATGCTGCCGGGGAATCAGCAGGAGGAGATTGAAACGCTGCGCCGCGCGGGGGATGCTGAACCTGCCAGCTGCACGCGTACCTTGCGCCAGCGCACAGCCGGTGGCTGGCTCACCCTCCAGAGCACAGTGGCTTATAACACACCGCTGGCCCGCACAACCTACCATGTATATGACGAGTCATACCAGCTCTGCCGCACGGTGCACCCGGATGGCGGGTACACGGAGTATGTGTATGATGCCGAGCGCCGCGTGGTTGAGGAAATTTCTCCGTGGGGCAATGGCGGCAGACAGCGCACCCGCTATGTGTACAGCAGTAATTCTGCCCGCTTCTTCGATAACCGCCCTGTGAAGGTCTATACGGATTATCAGGTGGCAGACTCCAGTAGCTGGCTCAATATCAGGGTGGTGGATTACACGTATGAAGAAACGGATGCCGTGGAACGCACCACCTCCCGCACCTACGCTGCCGGCGTAAGTCACCAGCAGGTGACTATTGAGGAACGCTATGGTAAAGCTCCTGAGTACTCTTATGCTGCGGGTAAGCCGAAGTTCAGCCAGTCGGTGAATGGTGTCCAGACGGTGCATGACTACGCTGCCACCACAGAGCACGGTGCCGTGCACAAGCATACCACCACAACCATGGCTGCCGGCGAACTGGTGCCGGGGCAGAGCCGCCGCACGGAGGAGTTCATCGCCGCAGATGATACCCTTACCTTCGAGCAGGAAAGCATCTGGGATGGTACTCAGTGGCTTCTGCTGAATACTACCGCTTATGAATACGATGAGCAGCAGCGCGTGGTGAAGACCACCCGTGGCAATGGCCGCTTCTCCACAAGCTCGTGGATGTGCTGCGGCAAGCTCTCCGAAACGGATGAGGACGGCATCACCACCACCTATGGCTACAACTCCGCCCACCAGCTCGTGGAAATCATCCGCGATGAGGTGCGGGAGGGCGATACCCTGGTGACTCCGGAAACCATCACCACCTACACCTGCGATGCCGCCGGGCGCACCCTGGGCACCCGCCGCGATACCGGTGCCATGACCACCACGGAAGCCACCGCCTATGATGCGCTCGGTCGCGTCATCAGCCGCACGGATGCGCTGGGCCGCGTGACCACCACTGCCTACAGTGCGAATGGCCTCACCACCACGGTGACTGCTCCCTCCGGCGCCACCACCATCACGCAGCAAAACCCCGATGGCTCTACCGCCCGCATTTCCGGCACGGCGCAGCGCGAGGTGGTGTATACCCATAGCGTGCAGAACGGTTGCATCTGTGAAACGCAGCAGCTGGCGGATGGCACCATCATCGCCCAGACAACGACCAACGGCTTTGGCGAAACCGTGGTGCAGGCGCAGCCCAATACCCTGGGTGGCTTCATCTGCACCCGCAGTGAGTATAATGCCCTGGGGCAGCTGGTGAAGACCTGGACCGATACGGGGGCAGATTCTATCCCCACCGCCGCCACGTTCTATGAGTACGACTCCATGGGCAATGTGGTGAAACAGACTCTCGCGCTGGCAGAGAATCCCACGCCGGAAAACTCGCCCATCACAGAGACGGCCTACATCACCGAATCCCTGGAGGATGGTGTGTACAGTGTCATCTCTACCACGCGCTACAATGCCGCCGGCCAGCCGCTCACCAGTGTGCAGAAGCAGCTCATCTCGCAGCTTTCGGGCACGATTGAGAGTAAATCTGTTTTTGTCAGCGAACGTGGCTTGACTTCCACCCAGTGGAC
>DEPT01000008.1:8411-28745 GCA_002358905.1 Akkermansiaceae bacterium UBA3385 | reverse complement strand
CGGGTCTGCGGGTCGTAGTTCTCCCAGGGGAAAATGCGGTCCGGCAGAGCGGGTTTGATGTAGAGTTCGGGATTAGCCATAATTGGAGTGAATAATGAATAGTGAATAATTAAGAGTATAATTCGGCGTAGGCGGATTGTTGTTCGCCGGGGGTGATGGTGGTGTAGGTGATGCCGAAGGAATCGCGGCAGGCCTCGGGAGATTCGAATACACCGGCGCCGGCAAAGGCGTACATAGACGCGCCGAGCACCGTGCTTTCCGACACGTTGGAGATGCGGATGGGCAGACCGAGGATATCGGCGCGCATCTGGGTCCACACCTTGTTGCGGGCACCACCGCCTACCAGCAGGAGGTCAGTGGACTTGAAGCCGCCCACCTTCTCCAGCTTCTGGAGGCGCTGCTTGAGGCGCAGGGTGAGGGCTTCCATGGCGGCGCGGTAGATGTGGGCGCGGGTGCGCCCCAGCACCAGGCCCTGAATGCTGCCGGGCACGGCATCGCTGGGCAGGAAATCGGGGATGAGTTTCACGCCATCGCAGCCGGGGGCAATCTTTTCTGCCTCGGCATCCATGGTATCGAAGCTTTCGCCATTATAGCAGGTGGCCTTCACCCACTCAATGATACCGCTGGCAATCCACTGCAGACCGGGATTGAGGAGACCTGCCTTGCTGTCGTATTCCACGGTGGCACCAGCAGCGTAGTCCTCTGTTTCCAGGCTGGCCTTGGCGGTGCGCAGCATCAGGATTTCCCAGGTGCCGCTGGAAAGGAAGGGCTGGTTTTCCTGCACGCCACTGCCGAAGAGGGCAAACTGCGTATCGTGGCCGGTGGAGATGACCGGCACGGCGTTCGGCAGGCCCAGCAGCTCGCAGGCGGCGGGAGTGAGGGTACCGATGACATCGCCGGCATTCACCATGGGCGGGAAAAGCTCTTTCTTAATCCCCAGGGTGGCGAGAATCTCCGAGCTCCAGTCACCGGTGACCAGATCCGTCATCTGGGAAGTGCCGGCCATAGTGCGGTCGGTAGCCATCACGCCGGTGAGGCGGTAAGCCAGGATGTTGGAAATGAAGAGCCAGGCGTGCGCCTGTTCCAGCAGTTCCGGGCGGTTTTCCTTGAGCCAGATGAGCTTGTATATGGTATTGAAAGCGAACTCACCCACACCGGAAATCTTGTTGAGCATGGCCTGGGGCATATACTCAGCCACACGCTTCATCACCTCTGCGGTGCGCGGGCATTTCCAGGAAATGACGGGGTAGAGCAGTTCGCCAGCTTCGTTCACCAAGGCACCATCCACACCAAAGGTGGTGATGGTCACGCCCTTCACCTGCGAAGCGTCAATCTGCGGCAGAATTTCGCGGGCACAGGTGGCGAGCTGGTTCAGGATGCGGTCGGCATTCCACACGTGGAAATCCGGGTTCTCTGCCCCGGCATCGGTGGAGTTGGGCTGGCTGGATTTGGCTACCAGCTGCCCCTTATCATCAACAAGAATGGCGCGTACGTTGGTCGCGCCGCAATCTAAGCAAAGTACGTATGCCATATCAGGAAAAAAGCGAACAAGCTGCCGGGGTTACCCCCGGCAGCTTGCCTTGGTAAATGAGATTAATACTTACCGTAGATGGGGCCGAAGTTGGCGCAGGCGCGGAAGTCGGCGCTTTCGGGGCAAGCGGTACCGAAGAGGTCCCAGGCTGCCGGACGATACACCTTATCCTCGGGCACGTTGTGGGCGTATACCGGAATGCGGAGCATGGAAGCCAGGGTGATGATATCGGCACCGATGTGGCCGTAGGTCCAGGCGCCGTGGTTGGCACCCATGTTGGCCATGACGGTGTACACATCCTTGAAGCCGCCCTTACCGGTGAGACGGGGGGCAAACCAGGTGGTGGGCCAACCCGGGTCGGTGCGCTGGTCGAGCTTGTCGTTCACCTCCTGCGGGAGGTCGCAGGTCCAGCCTTCCACGATGGTAAGCACGGGCCCCTGACCCTTCACGAGGTTCATGCGAATCATGGTCACAGGCACATTGCCCTTGGACACGAAGTGGAGGGAGTAGCCGCCGCCGCGGAAGTATTCGCGGTTGGCCGGGCACCACTCGGAAGCACCCATCATAGCCTCGATGTCGGCCTGGGTGGTCTCGCCGGTCTTCTTCATGATGGGGGTGCCATCCTCTGCGGTGGAATGCATGTTGCCGTCCAGAGCGGTGGAACCGGAGTTAATGAGGTGCATAATACCATCCTTGGCCAGACCTTCCATGGTGTAGCCGGTCACGCGCTTCACGGCATCGGGAGACCAGTAGGTGCGGATATCGGAGAAGCAGGCAGCGCGGCCGGTAAGCTGGTGCAGCAGGAGCATGCACACGCCGTTCATGGCATCGTTTTCCGTAGCGAAGGGAATAGCCTCACGCGGGCCGTTCCAGTCGAAGGTGCTGTTCAGGATGGACTCGGCCATGTCGCCGTTGGGGTAGAAGTCCGTCCAGTGACGCTGCCCCTGGAAACCACCGCAGATAGCGTTGAAGCCCAGGCCCTCTTCCTCGCGGTCAATGGTCTTGAGGTAGGGGTTGCCGTGCATCATGTCGCGGAAGATGATGGTCATGAGGATGGACTCGCGCAGGGTGCGCTCCTTCTCCTCGGGGGAAAGAACGAGGTCAGGGCGGTTGCGGTCCGGACCAATCTTCACATACTTCTTGGCCCATTCCATGGCCAGGTCGAACTCGGCCTTGTCGTAGATGCCCAGCTCCATGCGGCGGCGCACTTCGGTCATATCGACAGCCTGCACGCGCATGCCCATGTAGCTTTCCCAGAAGTTCTGGTCAACGATGGAACCGGCGATACCCATGGAGCAGCCACCGATGGAAAGGTAGCCCTTGCCACGCAGGGTAGCCACGGTCAGACCGGCGCGGGCGAAGCGAAGAATCTTCTCTGCCACGTCCTCAGGGATAGAAGTATCATCGGCATCCTGCACATCATGACCGTAGATAGAGAATGCGGGCACACCCTTCTGGGCGTAGCCGGCAAGAGCAGCGGCCAGATACACAGCGCCGGGGCGCTCGGTGCCATTGAAGCCCCAGATAGCCTTGGGCGTGGTGGCATCGGTCTCGAAGGTTTCGGTGATGTAGCACCAGCAGGGAGTCACGATAAGGGAGCAGCCCACGTTGTTCTCAGCGAACTTCTGGTTGCAGGCAGCTGCCTCAGCCGGACCACCGATAGTGGTATCGGCGATGATGCACTTCACAGGCTGACCGTTGGCGTGCTTCACGTTGGCCTCAATGAGGGCAGCGGCGGCCTTGGCCATGTTCATGGTCTGATCCTCCAGGGATTCACGAACGCCAAGGCGGCGGCCGTCAATCGTCGGGCGAATCCCGATAGTGGGCAATGTATCGTACTTCATATACGTTTGATTTGGGTTAAATGGTTATTATTTATCAGAGGAAGTGGTGGGCTTGCGGAAGATGAGGCTGTATACCAGCACTACCGCAAAACAGATGGCGGGCACGATGAACGAAGCACGCACCGCAGCGTGGGAAGTGCCCAGGTTCGTATCCCAGGTGTTGTCCATACCGGCGGTCAGGCACAGCCAGCAGGATTCAGCATCGCCGATGATGCCGGCCATCCAAGGGGTAATGAGAGCGCCACCCAGAATAGCCATGATAAGACCGGCAGCACCCAGCTTCACATCACGCTGGTTCAGACCACCAAGGGCGATACCGTAAATGGTCGGGAACATAAGGCTCATGCAACCGGACATGGCGATAAGGCAGAGCACATTGGCAGAGAAATCAAGACCACCAATGGTGAAGAGCACCGTGCTGGGCAGGTAGATGGTGCCGGCGCAGCAGGCAATGGCGGCAATGGCGAACAGGCTCATCATGCTGGCGGGGTTGAACTTCTTCATGTAGTAAGTAGCAACCCAGCGGCAGACGATGAAGAGGATGAGGGAAATCAGGTAGTAGCTGGCAGCGGTGGCGGGAGTCACGCCCATTTCCTTGCAGCAGTACACGTTCAGGTAGGTCCAGGCAGCAATCTGCACACCCACATAGAAGAACTGGGCAATCACGCCGCACCAGTAGCGCGGCTGGCTGAGCAGAGAGAACAGCATGGCGCGGTAATCACCCACCAGGAACAGATATACAATCGGACCCAGGGTACCGCAGAGCACCCAGGTCACCTTGTCCATATCCGGGAACAGGAAGTAAAGCACCGTAAGCGGCACAATGGCAAACAGAGCAGCGATAAACACGCGCAGACCGCTGCCGTTGCCCTGCAGGGAAGTTTCGGAAGCCGTGGACTCCTGCGTATCTTTCACACGCAGGAAGAAGAGCCAGATGAGGAAGGCAATGCCGCAAAGGCCCACATACGGAGCGCACACCCAGAAGAGCTCACTGTGCACAATCTCCTTCAGCTGCTCGGCGGGCATAGCGGCGCGCTCATCAGCCGTGGCGGGGTTCAGGTTACTCAGAATCAACTGCTGAGCCAGAAGAATACCGGCAATGGAACCCACCGGATTGAAAGCCTGGGCAAAGTTCAGGCGGCGTACCGCCGTCTTATCCGGCCCCAGAGAAATCACGTAGGGGTTACAAGTGGTTTCCAGCACAGAGCAACCACAGGCCACCACAAAGATGGCAATAAAGTATATCTCAAAACTCTGGTGGATACAGGCCGGAATGTAGCAAAGCGCACCCGCAATGTACACTCCCAGACCAATCAGCACGCCCTTCTTATATGAGAACTCCTCAATAAGAATAGACGCAAAGATTGCCAGCACGGCATAGGCGCCATAGAAAGCCACCTGCACCAGAGCTGCCTGCTCCTGCGGAATCGTGAAGATATTCTTGAAGGCCGGCACCAGGTTGTCGGTCATATTATTCAGCAGGCCCCACAGGGCAAAACAGCTGACCAGCATGAAGAACACCGGACGGAACTTACGAGGCACCACCGGAGTCAGATCTTTCTGGGCATTCGTGCTCATATCGTACGCATTCTATCATAATCAGCCGTCAGGTCAACACGGAAAAATCGTTTCATTTGAATTCCTCACCATTTTCATTGACTCACACGCGCGCATGTGGCAATATACGCGCGTTATGTTAAAAGGAATTTCTCCCGTTGTATCGCCCGCCCTGCTCAAGATTCTTGCTGAGATGGGGCATGGTGATGAGATTGTGCTTTCCGATGCACACTTCCCTGCCCACACCTTTAACAACACCGTGGTGCGCGCCGATGGTTTGGGCGTGGATACCCTGCTCAAGGGTATCATTCCCCTGTTTGAGCTGGACAGCTACGCCACCCCCGTCATCATGATGGAAGCCGTGCCCGGCGACACCCTTGACCCTGCCGTGGAAGCTAAGTACCGCGCCGCCATGGGGTACGATGGCACCATCGAACGCATGGAGCGTTATGCTTTCTACGAGCGCGCCAAACAGGCCTACGCCTGCGTCATCTCCGGCGAAACCGCCAAATACGGCAACATTATCATCAAGAAGGGTGTAACACCCATCTGCGACTAATGTACCGCATCTGCAAAAGCATTGAGCTGGAAAGCGGCCACCTGCTCTCCAAGCACCCCGGCAACTGCCAGTTTCCGCACGGGCACACCCGCAGTGTGGAGCTCGTTTTTGCCGCTGAGACACTGGATTCACACGAGATGGTGATGGATTTCAAGGCCATCAAGGAGATGATGGGCGAGTTCCTGGAGCAGTTCGACCACGCACTCTGCATGAACGCCAGTGACCCGAACTACGAGAAGTTCCGCGAAATCTACGGCGAGCGCATCATTCCCTTCGAGCATGGCGACCCCACCAGCGAAGCCATGGCCCGCGTGGTATTCCGGCATGCTGCCGCAGCCCTCAAAAATGCCCAGGCAGGCAGCTGCAACTACCCGGTACGCGATTGTGTCCGACTGGAACGCGTCCGAGTCTGGGAAACCAGCAGCAGCTGGGCAGAATACGAAGAGTAAAAATAATAAGCTACAATATAAAAACGCTCTGAGACTCATCTCAGGGCGTTTTTTGTACAGAAATCACCTTACAGCCGAATAACAGCTTCCCTATGTATGGAATACGCTTCAACCACACGCAAACGTATGTCAAAGACACCGTAATCATCAACGCACCAATCGGAATCACCATCCAATAGATAAGCGATGAATGTTCTTGTACAAACGCGCACTTATAAAGCGACATACCATGAATCCACCGTTCTACAACAAAGGATTGCAGAACATATATCGCCAACGTATTCTGTCCCACAAGAACCGTCACTCGGACTATGAAGGCATTTCGATTCAGAAATTTCCAGATATAGCGAAGCAAAGGAACCATGGATACTATACCCAAAGCAGCTATCACGTCACGGTAAACAGAACACCAGGCAATTTCCTGCCAGCTATACGCACCGGAGAACAGGCATGTTCCCGTTTTCCAATGCGACATATTTTCAGGCACATACCAACATAAAACAACATACACAGCAACACAGATTGCCCTGCATTTCACGTTTACCAATGGCCAACAGGATTTCTGCAAACCAAACAGATAGCCTAGGACAGCGAAAGGAAACAGATAGGGAACATGGTAATTCCACTTCAAAAAGTAGATTCCCGGAACATGAACAAAATGCAAAGCAATTCCCAACAGACACGCTAATACGATGAACAGCGAGCTGTTACCTCGCGCAAGACAGCGCAACAGGACAATCAGGACAAGGGAAACAAACGTTGACACCAGAAACCACAACTGCCCGTATATACCGTTGCACAGTACCCATATCAGCGATTTGACACTTAACTGATCATATTCCTTGAGTATGGCATATCCTCCGTACCAGATGCAAACAGGAAGCAACAACTCTGCAGCCTTATTGACAATAACTGCAAAAGAGGAGTATTTCTGAACAGTCGATGCGAAATAATAGCCGGCAACCGCAACAAATAAAGGCATGAAGTAGTGTGTAAGGCTTGCTTGTCTGACAAGCAAACCAACAGCAGATCTCCACTCTGGCAGAATAGCAGCAATAAGATGCCCCAGAACAACGCCACATATTAAAAACGCTTTCAGTGCATCTATTTCTGAATTGCGTTTCCGGAGCACCGAGCCACCACTTTGTACACCTGACATACCTGCACTCTATCAGATCTTCCCGTTCTTACACACCCAATTCCTCCTGGATAATTTCAAGGATTCGCTCATGAACCTCCTGCACTGAGCCATCGGCCTCCACATGGTGAAGCCAGGGCATTTCCATGGCGGAATAGATAGCGGCGCAGTCGCTGAGGAATTTTTCGTTTTCAAAAGCATCCTTACCATTGCCCCGGGCGTGCATGCGCTCCTGAGAAAGCTCAATGGGAATATCCAGCCACAAAGCCACATCCGGAATGGTGGCAAAAGCTTCATTCCACTCGCGAATTTCCTCTACGTTCGCACCACTTGCCCCCTGGTATGCCATCATGGAAAGATAATAACGATCAAGCAAGACCCATTTACCTTCTTGCAAAGCAGGTTCAATCACATCACGAACGTGCTCACGGCGGTCCTGGAGCAGGCAGGCAATCTCTTCCTCAATGGAAAGGCGATCACCAGCCAGGGCAGCTTCGCGCACACGCATACCCCAAGGCCCACGAGTCGGTTCAAACCCGGTCACAACATCAATACCGCGAGCGCGCAGATAACGGGCCAACAATTCCACCTGCGTTGACTTGCCCGTGCCGTCAATGCCTTCAAAAACAATCAATGAACCTCTTAGGTGAGGAGAATCAGCTTCCATGGTAAGCGTGAACATAGCACACACCCCACCTCCCTGCAAGCTTAAAGTTCTGAAAAACAGCACAAAAGCCCGACATCGCAGAATAAAAAACAGCTTTTGCCTTGCATATACCCCGTTCCAATGGCATAATAACGGGCGTGCCTGATATCTGCGCCATATTTACCCACTTCAACAGCCGGGAGCGTACGCTCACCTGCCTGAGCCGCCTGGCCCAGCAAACCCGGCGACCGGAGCACATTGTCATCATCAACAACGGCAGCGCAGATGACCCAACCCTGCCCGCTGCCCGGGAATTTGCCGAATCGGCTTTCCCGAATGGCACCCTGCACATTCTCCAGATGGAAAGCAACCTCGGCAACGCCGGTGGCTGTGCCCGGGGACTTGAGTATGCTTTTGGTTCGCTCAACTCAGACCTCACCTGGGTTCTGGATGACGACTCCTGGCCCCGCCCCCGCACACTGGAAAACCTTCTCTCTGTTCCGGTTGATGCCGACACCGTGCGTATGAGCGCCGTTATCGACCCCACAAAGAGTGATGAACTGAGCTGGCCGCTCACCATTGCCGGGAATAGCCCGGACCACTGGAAAAACGCCATCCGTCGCGCCGACCTGCCTGAAGGCAATATCATCCCCAGCCGTGGTGGCTGGCTCGGCGCCCTGTACCCCAGGGAAGCATGGCTCAAAGCGGGATTACCCACCGAAGCTCTGTTCATCCGGGGCGAAGACGAGGAATATCCCTGGAAAGTACGCGAAGCAGGTTTCAAGTTCATCACCGTACTGAATTCCGAGCTGGAGCATCCGTCCGCTGCGATTCCGCTTATTCACTACCGCATTGCCCACCGCTCCTTCTTCTACGAACCGGGGCTTCATATCTCCCGCCAATATTACAAGACCCGCAACTGGGCATGGCTGCAGCGTCTTCGGAATCCGTACAACTACCCGCGCCGCCTGGCTGCCTGCGGATTCTACATCATCCTCTCGCTGAACGCCATGCTGCAGAGCAACGAAATCAGCATCCCCCGCATTTACAACCTGTTCCGAGCTCTTCACAACGGATTCTACGGCAAACTCCGCCCCTACTGATACGCAAATTTTCAGAATATACGCAAATTTGTCTTTACAAATCGCGAGTAATCGCTATAATCTGCGTCCCGACGCATAAGCTTCTTCAAAACAACATAACCATATCACCAAAAAATCATGAAAGTTCTTTCCTCACTCGCATCCATGAAGCGCCGTCACGCTGATTGCCAGATCGTGAAGCGCAAGGGCACTCTCTACGTGATCTGCAAGAGCAACCCCAAGTTCAAGGCACGTCAGGGCACGACGGCCGGTACGCGCCTCAGCAAGAAGGGCGTGAAGTAATTTTACCCCATCCCCAGCTTCTCGTCGGGGATTTTTGACAGAGAGAAGACCGGTGTCTGCAAAGCCCGGTCTTTTTTCGTATTTCAGCACCATGAGCCAGACCATCCGCACCCACATTCTTCCCTTGGGAGACTTCACCTTTGATAACGGTGAAACCCTGCCCGGCATTCAGCTTGCCTATGAAACCTACGGCCAGCTGAACGCAGAGAAGAGCAATGCCATATTGCTCTTCCACGCACTTACCGGCAGCCACCACGCCCACGGGCACAATGATTCCCTGCCCGAGGCCGGTGAATTCTGGCAGCCGGAGAACTACGAAGGCTGGTGGGACCGTATGATTGGTCCTGGAAAACCGCTGGATACGGAAAAATACTTCATCATCTGCATCAACTACCTGGGCAGCTGCTATGGTTCCAGCGGCCCCTGCTCCATTGCGCCGGATGGCGAACCATGGGGCAGCCGCTTCCCCCTGGTGAATGCCAATGATCAGGCACGCGCGCAGATTCAGGTACTGAACCACTTCGGCATCGACCGCTTCACCGTCGTAGGCCCCAGTCTGGGTGGCATGCTCTCGCTCTCCCTGGCCACCATCTACCCCACCCGCATCAAGAATATCATCATTATCGGAGCGGGATACAAACCAGCCATCGAGCACAAGCTCGATGCCTTTGAGCAGATTATGGCCATCGAGCTCGACCCCGCCTACCGTGAAGGACGCTACCCGCTCAGCGACCCTCCCCGCCGTGGTCTGGCCCTGGCCCGCATTATCAGCCACAAGCTGTTCGTGAACCAGCGAGGCCTGGAAAAGCGCGCCCGCAAGGGTGTATCGGACCGCAAGGGAATGCTCACCTGGTACACCCCCACCCGCAACACGGAAAGCTACATGCTGCACCAGGGCACCAAGTTCGCGAAGCGATACGATGCCAATGCCTACATCCGCATCATCAACCTCTGGGCTGGGTATGACCTGGCCACCTTCTCCGGTCTGGGCAGCGTGGATAAAGCCTTCCAGCTCTACGCACAGCACGGCATCCGTTTCATGCTCTTCTCCATCAACACGGACTGCTGCTTCACTGCCCGCGATATCTCCTGCTTCCACCGCAAGCTCCTCAAGAACGGGGTTGATTCGCGCTACACCTGCATTCACTCCGTCAAGGGGCACGATTCCTTCCTCCTTGAACCGGAACTCTACGAGGCAGACCTCAAGGCGTACCTGGGGTAATGATTAGTGATTAGTGATTAATGATTAATTACAATGCACTGAGAATTCGTAGGTATTTTTCATTTTCACGCGCAGCCGGAAGGCTGCGCACTGACTCAATCTTCTGCATTCAGGAATCTGCGTTCGGCGTTCGGCGTATTGCGTCACCGCAGGCACAAAAGGCTTGATTTTCAGTCGCGCGTGTATCATAATCGCGCGCGACATGTCCGAACGTAAAAATCCGTATCCTTTCGACGTCTTTGAACCCAAGTGGCAAGCCACCTGGGATGCAGAGAAGACCTTCAAAGTGCTCAACCCCGGCCAGGAGGGTTTTGATGCCAGCAAGCCCAAGTGCTACATCCTGGATATGTTCCCCTACCCGAGTGGTGCCGGTCTGCACGTAGGCCACCCGGAGGGCTACACCGCCACCGATATCGTAAGCCGTTACAAGCGCATGAACGGCTTCAACGTGCTGCACCCCATGGGCTGGGACTCCTTCGGCCTCCCCGCAGAGCAGTACGCCATCAAGACAGGCCAGCACCCGAGCATCACGACCTACCAGAACATCGACAATTTCCGCCGCCAGCTCAAGATGCTGGGCTTCTCCTACGACTGGGACCGCGAGGTAGCCACCACCGACCCCCGCTATGTGCGCTGGACGCAGTGGATTTTCCTGCGCCTTTACAACTCCTACTACAACGAGGAGCTCAAGAAGGCCTGTCCCGTGAGCGAACTGGAAGCCAAGGGCTGGACCCGCGAACAGATTGACAACGTGCGCCTTGCCTATGTGGCAGAAGGTATGGTGAACTGGAGCCCGGACATGGGCACCGTGCTCGCCAACGAAGAAGCTGAGGAATGGAAGAGCAAGGGGCACACTGTAGAGCGCCGCAAGCTCCGCCAGTGGATGCTGCGCATCACTGCCTACGCTGAACGCCTTATCGATGAGCTCGAGCCGCTCGACTGGCCGGAGAGCATCAAGCTCCTGCAGCGCAACTGGATTGGCAAGTCCACCGGTGCCGAAGTGAACTTCGACTGCCAGGGCAACACCATCACCGTGTACACCACCCGCCCAGATACCCTCTTCGGTGCTACTTACATGGTGCTTTCCCCGGAGCACGAGCTCGTGCCCTCCATCACCACCGCTGAGCAGAAGGCCGCCGTGGAAGCCTACCAGGCAGAGTGCGCCGCCAAGAGCGACCTGGAGCGCACCGAGCTGAGCAAGGAAAAGACCGGTGTATTCACCGGTGCCTATGCCACCAACCCGGTGAACGGCAAGCAGATTCCCATCTGGATTGCAGACTACGTGCTCACCGGCTACGGCACCGGCGCCATCATGGCCGTGCCCGCTCACGACAGCCGCGACTTCGAATTCGCCACCAAGTTTGAACTGCCTATCATCCAGGTAGTGCAGCCGGATACAGCCGATACCCCCTGGCAGAACTTCTGCGGGTATGACGGCACCATGGTGAACTCCGAGCACTTCAACGGCCTGAGCGTGCCCGAAGCCAAGAAGCAGATGACCGCCTGGCTCGAGGAAAAGGGCTATGGTCAGGGCAAGGTGAACTACAAGCTCCGCGACTGGTTGTTCAGCCGCCAGCGCTACTGGGGCGAACCCTTCCCCATCGTCTGGAACAGCGAGGACGGCAACCACTACGCCATCCCCGAGAGCGAGCTGCCCCTGCTGCAGCCCGAAATGGAGGACTTCAAGCCCAGTGGAGACCCCCGCGGCCCGCTCGTGAAGGCCACCAAGTGGATTCAGTACTCCGATACCTTCACCCGCGAAACCAACACCATGCCCCAGTGGGCCGGCTCCTGCTGGTACTACCTGCGCTACCTCGACCCGACCAACGACAACGCCTTCGTTGACCCCGCCGTGGAGCAGTACTGGATGGGCGGTGGCAATCCCGGTGGCGTGGACCTCTACGTGGGCGGCACCGAGCACGCCGTGCTGCACCTGCTCTATGCCCGATTCTGGCACAAAGTGCTCTACGACTACGGTCTGGTTACCACCAACGAGCCTTTCAACAAGCTCGTGAACCAGGGCCTCATTCTCGGTGAGGACAGCCAGAAGATGTCCAAGAGCCGCGGCAACGTGGTGAACCCGGACGACATCGTGAAGGCTTACGGTGCAGACTCCCTCCGCATGTACGAAATGTTCATGGGCCCGCTCAAGGAAGTGAAGCCCTGGCAGACCAAGGGTGTGGAAGGAATCAGCCGCTTCCTGGCCCGCGTGTGGCGTCTCGCCATGGTGGAAAACCAGGAGGGCGAGTGGGTGCTTGGCTCCAAGATTACCGGTGAGGACACCGGCGCCGTCACCCCCGTGCGCAAGGAAGCCCACAAGACCATCAAGAAGGTGACCGAGGACATCGAGTCCATGAGCTTCAACACCGGTATCTCCAAGATGATGGAGTGCGTGAACGCCATGACCAGCGCCGAGACCGTGTGCGTGGCCGACTATGTGAACCTGCTCCAGGTGCTCAATCCCTACGCTCCCCACATCACCGAGGAGCTCTACAGCATCCTGCGCGAGAAGTTCACCACCCTGCCCGCCTGCCAGCTCTGCGAGCAGCCCTGGCCGACCTTCAACCCCGAATACCTGGTGGAAAACACCAAGGAAATCGTGGTGCAGGTGAACGGCAAGCTGCGCGACAAGATGACTGTGGCCGCCGATGCTTCCAAGGAAGAGCTGGAGGCCACTGCCCTCACCCTGCCCCGCGTGCTCGAGTTCACCACCGGCAAGACCGTCCGCAAGGTCATCGTCGTTCCCGGCCGCCTCGTGAACATCGTGGCCAACTAAGAAATTATTACCAATCCCCCGCCCGCAATCATGCAGGCGGGGGATTTTTTTATACTCAAAGCTTGACAAACAACTGAAATAAAGTTAATTTACATCTGAAATACAGCCATATTGTCACCAAAATACAGACATGAAGATTTTTGATATCACAAGACTCAACCAGGCATTACAGATGCTCAACGAGCAGCTGGAACTGCGAAATTTTCCCCTGACAGAGATTGTGGTATGCGGAGGGTCGGCTCTGATTGCCTCCCAACTCGTGAGCCGGACAACTCAAGATGTTGATATCGTTGCAATGCTTGAGGAGGGAAAACTTGTTACCGCACAGCCTTTACCGACCTATCTGATTGCCGCAGCCAAACGAGTGGGAGACATACTTCAACTTCCGGAAGATTGGCTGAACAATGGTCCGGCCTCCCAATTTGACATGGGATTGCCCGAAGGATTCGTACACCGGCTGCAAAGAATACGAATTGGAGAAAGGCTGGTGATATACTATATCAGCAGAATTGACCAGATATTTTTCAAGACATTTGCATCGGCAGATAGAGGCGGGTATCACATTGCTGATTTGAAAGCTCTTGCCCCGACCGAGGAAGAGCTCTACGGTGCAGCTATCTGGTGCATGGAACAGGATATCTCAGAAGGGTTCCGATTTATTCTTGCCGAAATGTTAAAACAAAATGGGTGGAACAATGTCTGCGAACGATTATAAAAACGATTTGTATGAGTCAATCCTGCACCTGTTGTGGCGCCAGTGGGTAAGCATTGGCGTTGCGGGCCACGCAGCCCCGGTCAGAAATGATTATTCGATTGACCCTGAATCCCTCATACTTATATCGAGCAAGTTCTGCCGCTATGACCAGAGGCTGTTTGATGCAGTAGCAGATTGGTTGCTGAAATACGGCCAACTAGTGAACCCGACCCGCATCAAAGCGCTGCAACGAGGTTTTCACCATTGCGATTTGTCATCGCTGGCCTATCTGGCAAGTCTGCAAACAGAGGCGGGGGACAAAAGGTGGATTCAACTGGCGAAAAAAGGCAAATCCGGAAACGAAGGATTGCAGGCAATGTTCCTTACCTCCGATGGCAAAGCCATCTCTCATTGCCCTGAGAAAGACCCGCAGGCATTGGAATATGGTTTTATCCGCCCTCGATACATCGCGAAAAACAAAGTAACCGGCAGATTACCGGACAACACGGCCTCGTTGCAGCTGCGACTGCGCGGATTGACGGGAGTATCGGCCCGGAGCGATATCATGCACCAACTCATGATATCCCCTCGCAGTATTCAGCAACTGGTAAACTATTGCGGTTTCGCCCGGAATCCCATCAACGATGTCATTAAAGAACTGCAATCAGCCAACATCGTCACCCAGGTAAGCTCCTCCGGTCGCAACGCTGTCTTCGTACTCACCGACGCAGACAAGCTCAGAATATTCTTTAAATGCACAGATTGCCGCCCCATTCACTGGCTAAGCATCTATGAAAGTCTCTCCTGTGTATGGGAGCTTGTCTCTAATCCCGCTCTCTCCAGACTATCGGATGCAACATTTCAGGGGGAACTCTATTTATTGTTCCGGGAAGAATTGCAGTCAAATCTGCTGAATTGCGGCATCACCGAATTAGAACAACTTACAGAAGAGCGGATAGCGGAGCTACCGCAGCTTCTCTACCACATCTGATAAGCACCATGCAGCAACTCCCCGGCAGGAAAGATATCAACTCGCGCAACAGCGTGTATGAGCAGAGCGCGCTGGATACCTTCTACGGCAAGACGCAGGAGGAGGCGATGGAACTCCTGCTGGAGAATTTTGCCCATTACAGCGAACACCTCGGGTGGATGAGCTCTGCCGGCTTTGCCTACTATGGCCAGGCCTGGGAAAAGATGCTCGATTACTACGATTTCGAATCCGCCGATCCGGAATTCACACACGAATTTTCTGCTTACACCCGTTGCATCATCGTCTGGCGCTACGGCTGGTGGAAAAATGACCCGCCGGAATGCCGCAAAATTCTGCGAAACATGCTCTCCTTCTGTGAAAAATATCACCATGGCGATGACGGTCTCCGTGCCTGGATGGACGAGAAAAACTAACTCCAGAAACACAAATTTTCCCACCCCATTGAGGGTTCCGCTTTGCACACGTATGCAATACCCCGCCCCTCTTGCCAGCTCTACAGAGAGCCCGTCAGGGCGACATAATCGTAGCGAGGGGCGTAGCCGTACCCGCTTCTGCGGGGACGAGCGGAGCCCCTCGTAACCACAATATACCAATGAAGGAGCCCGCTCTGCGGGCGGCATAAGGCAATGCATGCGAATTGTGGATTCTGATGTCCATCAAGCCCTCCGCTCATTCAAACATTCCTTTGAATCCTGAAGGCTTGCGCTCATCTCACCTTTATACCGCCCGCTGCGCGGGCTCCGGTCTCATTTCTCCGCAGGTCGAGGGGCTTGCGCCCCTCGCTACGATTATGCCGCCCGCTTATGCGGGCTCCTATCCGCATACAATACAACTACGCCCGTCCTCATCGAGGAGCACAGCCGTACCCGCTTCTGAGGGGACGAGCGGAGCCCCTCTTGTCAACTCTTTTCAGGTTCACATATGTTTCGGGGCACACATGTTCCAAAAAAACATGGAAAAATAGCCCTAAACAACATAAAGGCATAGTGTTCTGTGTGAAAAATCATAGTGGGGGTATCACCCGCATCACCATCGGCAGTAAGCATTCATTCGTGGTTCTATCGGTGTAAGCCGCTAACTTCCAATTCGTCAATCGTAAATCCAAAATTGTAAATCCACGTGTGCCAAATCTTTGGGACACGTATGGTTTCGGGTATCAATATCTGTCTTTATACTTGTCTCGCGTTAAATATAATGCTAGCATGCAACATCATCCACTCGACTATGGGAAGGTCATATACAAATATCAACGTGCACATCATCTTTCATACCAAGGAGAATATGTGCGTGATGAATGAAGAAGATCTGACTGAAATCTTCCGCTATATCGGAGGCATGGTACGGACCCTATCGGGATACGCATTCATTGTTGGAGGACGACCTGACCATATCCACCTCTTAGCGTCAATTCCCCTTACGATGAGCCTGTCCGATTTTGTAGGCAAAATCAAGTCCAACACAAGCCGATGGATCAAGGGACTGAATGCACAATACAAGGATTTCACCTGGCAAGAAGGCTACGGGGCTTTCTCAGTCAGCGAATCAAACAAGGAACAGGTTCTGAAATACATCCTCAACCAAAAGGAACACCATCGAAAATACACTGCTCACGAAGAATTTATTCATTTTCTCGAGAAGAATCACCTTCCCCCTGAGCGCTACTTGCAAGAACAAAACACACCTGAACAGTAATCCCCCTCCGCCCTTGTCCATGCTCCCCCGCAAAGAAGATATCAATGTCTATGACTCGCTCGATGAGAGGTATGCCGTAAAGGAATTCTACGGCAAAACCCGTGAGCAGATTTTCGAGGACCTCACCGATGGCTACCAGCACATGCAGGAAAGCCTGGCCTTCATGGGGCCTGTGGGATTTGCCTACTATGCCCCCGCATGGGAGAGGCTCTTCTCCCACTTCAAACAAGCCGAAGAACTCGAAGAAATTGCGCGGTGGACCAAATGCATCATCAGCATACGCTGCAACAGTCTGGACACAGAGACGCCCGAAGCCATAGCAGCCCTGCACCGCATGCTGGATTGCTGCGAGGCGTTCTACCACTCCGACATCTGCCTCAACCACTATATTGAAGAAGCGCGCATGTACGGTTACGCAGAATCTCTGCTCACCAGCCCACTGGATATGCCGGAACTGCAGACGGAACTGAAGGAATGCACCAGGCTGCGTAAGCAGTTGAATGCATAACAAAAAGCAGGAATAAACAGCCGCTCTTATATGTAATGCATTATTTGTAAAACAGGTGGCATAAATATCAATTGACAGGTGGAAGCTGTAGTTCCATTTGAAGCGTGGGTCTTTTGTACCACAACGCTCGTATTTCGGGACTTCCGTCTACGCCTTTCAGGCTTCGCCGAGACAAGAAAGTCCCGTACCCCGACGGATATCTGTCCACGCTAAACGCTCAGGGGCGAAAACATGCTGCCCGGTCTGAGTGTCCAGACCGGGCAGAAAATGTAGTTATCAGCACGCAATTACTTGCGGCGGCGGCGGGCAGCCAGGCCACAGAGAGCCAGCAGGCTCAGCGTAGCAGTGGCGGGCTCGGGGATATACTCCGTATTCACCACGTATGTAAGAGCGGCATTACCGTTCATATTGCCATTGTAAGAAGTCTGCGTCTCTACCTGTGCCCCCAGTTCAGCGTCGGTCCATGAGAGCGTGGGGGTCATGGCTCCGGAGGCACCAGTCACAGACAGAGTGTATTCTACACCCTTCTGAATGGAGGTAGCAAAAGTTACCTTATCGGCTGCGTCACCAGCAAAGGTGAAATATGTGCCAACATCAATACCTGTAGCATTATTAAGAGTATCATAGGCACGGCCGCGACCAATGGTCAGCGTCAAGGCTTCATCAGTACCACCCAGAACGATAGCATTGTAACCGTAGGTGTCGTTGGTGGCGCTACCACGGTAGAAACCCACCACAGAACCACCGTGTTGCATAGTGTAGTCCTGAGCCAGAGTAAAGGTCAGCACATAGTCACCAGACCAGCAATTACCAGCCACAACAGGGGGAGTTGTGAACTCAGCCTCAATTGCGAGATGATCTTCCACGGCAGCCATAGCTACACCAGCAAGAGCCATAAGTGCAATAAATGTCTTTTTCATAGATATGGTTTTATTTCTATTGTTTGAGTTCTGACAGGTCTGCAGGTATTCCTCGCGCGATGGAAAGTTCCCCGACACACCTGACGCAGTGAGTATACAGCATTCAGTGTGCTGTAGCGGGAGTGCCCATTTTGCAGTAATGCTGGGTGATATGATGAGATATGATATATCTTAACACAAACAACTGGTTATAATTGGAGTTTGCAATTCTTAACAGTGCACAAAACGGTCTGTTTTGCACTTGAGATTGTTGTCTGGCGAGCAAAAGCTCATTTTGGTAAGAAAAAAAGGCGAAGAAAATCAATTTTTGAGCTGAATTTTCAATTGTTTTGAAATTTAGATTTTACACAGCACACTGAATGCTGTATACTCACTGCGTCAGGTGTGTCGGGGAACTTTCCATCGCGCGAGGAATACCCGCAGGCCTGATAGAATCAAACATCAAAATAAAATCATATCTATGAAAAAGACACTTATCGCACTGATGGCTCTGGCCGGTGTGGCTGTAGCATCCAGCCCCATTACCCTGGAGTCCAAGCTCGTTTCCGGAGAAAACATCTATGGCGTATATTCCCAGTGGGAAAATATCAAGAACGACACAACTCTCATCGAAGGCACGGAAACAACTTATCCTGAGACCTTGACTTTCTACGTGAAAGTATCCGACCTGTTCGGAGCTGAAAATCTTTCATCAACTGGCAAATACCAATTCACCTCCTTCTCCTTCTTGGGACAAGCGAATGGCAACTGCTCCAATGGTGGAGACACACTGACCATTACCGTGGGAAGTCAGTCTGTCACCGGCATTGTGCAGCAGTCCAGCAACGCCTACACAAGCGTGGTTTTTGATACACCGAATGCCAACAGCCTTTTCTTCACTACATCAGATATCCTGACGCTGACACTTCAGGCAGGTTTCGATGGCGGCAAGGACAATGGGCGTGTTGAAATCATGTATTACGACACTCCCAGGACGAACCAGGCGCTGGGTGCTGCCAGTGCACTGTCCAGCGACGGTACAGATCTTAACTACTTCCACAAGTACAGCAATAACAGCGGTAATGGATTTCAGACAGGCTGGAAGACCGATGCCCCCGTTGTGAGCATGACTGTCACTTACATCCCCGAGCCTGCCACAGCTACGCTGAGCCTGCTGGCACTGGCCGGTCTTGCTGCCCGCCGTCGCCGCAAGTAATTGTGAGCTGACAAAAGCTATGCTTTTTCTGCCCGACCTGGACACCAGGTCGGGCAGATTGTTTGCCAGGGCTACCCCTGCAAATTGGAGTTTGTCGGGCGGATGTTTCTGGTCGGAGCGGGGGACTTTAGTCCCCCCAACGGTTATGTTTTCGGGACTGAGGTCCCGTGCTCCGAAGGATTTGAGCCCCCGCCAAATCGCCATTTAGCGGGCTGCCAGCTAATGCTTCGTAATCCTCTGCCCCAATAAACCAAAACCAGGCACTCTGCGAGCAGAGTGCCTGGTTTGCTATATATATTAGAGTGGCGTTTTACTCCTGGGGCATATCCTCAGCAACATCATCGGCCTCGGATTCCTCGGGCATCTCCTCCGCCACAGGAGCAGCGGGGCGATGACGAGCAGCCTCGATGAGGAACAGCTCTGCCACGCGGAAAGCGCGGCGGGAAGCCTCGGCTGCGGTACGATCATCCATAAGTGCCAGGCCTTCCTCAGTCACTTCACCCAGGAAAATCTTCCAGGCACGACGCACGAGTTCCTCCTTGTCCACCTGCGGGGTGGTCTGCGGCTGCTGGGGCTGCTGGGCGTTCTCGCGGTTTCGGTTGCGGTTGCGGCGGCGCTTGCGGCGGCTGTTGGAGCCGCCTTCGTTGCCACCCACGGTTTCAGGGGCAGCAAAGCCGGGAGCCGGGGGAAGCTGGGGCGCGGCGTCCGGGTTTTCGATATCGGAGGCACGGTTCTCAGACTTTTCTACAGGTTTCTCGGCAGGTTTGGGAGTCGGAGCAAGAGCAGGCTCAGGCTTGGGCTGCTGCTCATTCTTCTGCGGCTGGTGCTGCTTATTATTTTTCTGCTGGTGCTTGTGGTGTTCCTTGCGGGGGCGCTGCTCTTGCAGGGGAGCAGGTGCCTCGGGGGTCTTTTCCGCGGCAGGAACGGGAGCGGGGGTGGACTCAGCCACGGGAGCAGCGGCAGGCTTTTCGGCCGGAGCCTCTGCTGCTGCAGCAGGCTTGGTATTCTTCTTGCGGGGGGCACGCTGTTTCTTGGCAGGAGCAGCGGCGGGAGTATCGGCAGAGGCGGCGGGAGCGCCGGCATCTCCACCAGCCGGGGCAGCAGCCACCTTTTTGCGCGGAGAGCGCTTGCGGGCGGTGGGCTTCACCTCAGCTTCGGGCTGGATGTTTTCTTCGGGAGCCATTGTTTATGGTATGGTGTTTTCTGTTTGAATCGGCGCGTTCGGAT
>DEPT01000008.1:0-8299 GCA_002358905.1 Akkermansiaceae bacterium UBA3385 | reverse complement strand
CGGCAGGGCAGCACCCACTGCACCGTGTGTGTGGCTTCATCCACCTTGGCGGGCACACGACCGAAACCGCTCACTTTCATCTGAACGGTTTCAAAATTAACATTGGTGACACCGCTCATGTAAGCAGTAATAGTGGGAAAATCCGGGGCAACTGTTTCCTGGGGCTTGGGAGAAACAGCAAATGGAGGCGGCAGGGTACCGGCTGGCAGAGTTCCCGGACTGGCTCCGGTGGTTACCCCGGTGCCCAGCTGGGTCACGCGAAAATCCACAGCACGGCGGAACACGGAACCATCGTTACCAAAAATCATGTATCGGTGCACCTGCAACGGATCTTCGGTCACCGTCACCTTACCAGGCAACACGGTGAAAGCCGCCACGTAGCCATAGCCAGGCATGCGCTCCAGCATACCGGGGGTTACATAACCACCTGGGAAGCAATAGGTGTTCACCGGGCCGAACAGATTGCTGAGCTTCTTCTGGGATTCACCCAATTCAGCATCAACCAGGGCAGCATAGGCCTCAGGCCCTTTCTTTTCGGTTCTTTTCCAGCTGCTGGGGTATAGGTGGCTCACGGAATGACTACCCACCGTGGCACCATGTGCCTGCATTTCCTTTACCTGGTCGGGGGTAAGGCTGTCCCCTCGCCCGGTAAGGTACTTGGTGTACAGGAAAAGGGTAAAGGGATAACCATACTCCTTCAGAATGGGGAATGCATCGGTATAGACACTTTTCCAGCCATCGTCCAGGGTAATGAGCGCGCAGCGGGCCGGCAGGGTTCGGGTACCCAGTCGCCACTCCAGAAACTCCTGCATACTGATGACCGTAATACCGGCGCGGCGAAGATATTCCATCTGTTCGCGAAATTCAGACGTGCGCATGAGCATCTGCGTAACCGGTGCCGTCTTGCTGAAATTGTGGTACCCCAGCACGGTAACACGAGTCTGGTCCCGGGGGACATCCAGAATCTCCTCCTTTTTTATAACCACTGGGGAAACTTCCTCTGCGTAGTCCTCCTCCTCCGCAGCCGGTACAGGTCTGGGAGACACAGAAACAGGCTCTGTCTCAACCGCATCCAGGGTAAGCGGGTCAAGATTCATAGGCAGGGGGTCAAACTCCTGGGCATGGGCCACCATACACATGGTCAGCAAGAGTCCACGGAGCAGAGCTTTCATGCCACATAGACTAGCAGGAATACCCCCAGTTGGCAAGCCTTTATTATGTCAGGTTGAACGCGCACATGCGCACCTAACGCGTCAGCATGCGCACGGGACGGCATTTTTAGCTATGCAGAGCACGCGCACTGTGGTAGAATGACGTGCAGATGATGAGTTCCCCGATAATCTGCCGACCCACCCGCGACACCTTTGTGCGTTTCGGGATAGTGCTGCTTGCGTTTTTTGGATTTGGGCTGTACTTCTTTTACGACGGCGCAATAGGATACCGGAAAGCGAACGAGGTCTATTTTTCCTACCAGGCATTTGCGAGACTGGGCGCAGAAGCCAGCCAGTCAACGCCCTGGGACACAGCATCTGCCGCAGCCCGTCCGCTGATTACTGCCGAACAGGTGGAAGGAGAGTGGATGGCCGAAGGAAAGTATCCCCTGCCCGCTGACTGCGCAGCCATGACCTCCACACCGCCCGAAGCAGCCGATTATGCCGCCATGCGGAAAAGCTGGGCAGATTGCTGGACCGCCTACACCGGGCGCATGCATTTCCCGGTTAAACCGGCAGAACACGCTTTCGACACCGCCGCCATCCGTGAGCAGTGGCTGGCCGGCTGCGTGTGCATGCTTATCAGCGGTGTGATTGTGTATTTCATTCTGCGCACGCGCCGCCGGGTGATGGCTCTGGAGGGAGACCTGGTGACCGCGGCAGGGCAGCAGTTCCGAGTGGAAGAGATTTCCCGACTTGACCTGCGCCAGTGGGGCAAGGGCTACAAAGGTGTGGCCTACGCCACGGTAAAGGGAAGAAAGATTCGGATGGATGGCATGACCTACGGCGGTTTTGATCCGGCCTGTGGTCAGCCAGCAGAAGCATTCATGCAGGCACTGCTTGCCCGCTACAAGGGTGAAATCCTGGAATATGAGCAAAACAAGGAAACAGCCGGCTGAATCCTGCCGGAGCCGTGTGGTTGCACGTATTCTGCCGCGTTGCAAACGCTGCGGCAGAAAGCTGCTGCATGCCCTAGTTTCCCGCCGCGTGGCCGTTGCACTGCTGCTGGCAACGATTGCCACTGAGCTATCCATACTGGGAGTGGGTGTCACCCGCCGGCTGGACATGGCCTACACTCGTTCTCTGGAGGTATCTCAGGCGCAACTGGCTGTCATCGAAGCTGAAGCACTGGCTCACATGGAGCAGAACACCCAGGGGTCTGCCGGCATTGCGGCCAATACCTCACCATCCAATGACGAAGACGCACCGCCCCCCCTGCGGGTGCGTGATGTCGATACCATTCTGGCCCAGGAAGGTGGATTGGATTTTCCGGAAACGGAGCAGGAACAGGCAGAAACGGATGCACCGGCTACCGCATTGCATGAGGCCACAAGCTCACTGAGCCCCGAGGACAGAGAGGAGGTAGACCGACTCATCCGCGAGGGTGTTGCCGCCATGACCGCCGGCGACATGCGCCTCTGCATCCTGAGTCTGGAGGAAGGTGCCATTCTGGCACCGGAGCACCCCGCCCTGCTGTACTACTACGGCATGGCATACGATAAACTGTTGAACCCGAAGAAAGCACGCGAATTCTACATCCGAGTATTCCAGATGCGGGATAAAGCCGGTTCTTATTTCGAACGGGCAGCCCGGCGACTCACCTACGGTTTTGACCAGCCCAGCGAAATGCGCGGCAAACTGTCATTCGGGCCGCACCAGGTAAAGCGCAGCTACAGCCCGGACACCGGAGAAGAAGTACACATGCTGCTGCCGGTGCTGCTGGCACCGGGAGAAGAAGTCCGCCCGGATGATATTTACATCACAATTCAATTCTTTGACCTGGTAAGTGGCCGCCGCATCGAATTTTCCCGCATGGCCACGCCGCAGCTGACCTGGCAGAATGAAAAACCGGACTGGCGCAACTGGGAGGAACACCTGGTGGTCAGTTATTCTGTGCCCCCGCTTACGCAGGAACAGCTTGATGCATACGGAGACTTGCGCTATTATGGTTTTACCGCCAAGCTATACTACAAGGGTGAACCTCTGGACTGCATCAGTTCTCCCTCCGCACTCATCCTCCAGGAGCAGGTGCTGAACAACCGTCAGCGCCGCCGCCAGTATACTCCCACCAACAGCCTGCTGCCGGATGACGGACTGGTTCCTGCCTATGAGGAAGCTGTGCCGGTAAGCGATTTCCTTCCCGAACTCCCCCTCCCAGAATGAACGCCATTTTCCCAGAACTGCCGCATACGCTCGGCGTCTATTCCCTGACCCGGCTTATCGAACTACGTGAGAACACCGCTTTATATGAAGCACAGCAGACGCATGTGGATCGCTCTGTCGTGCTGGAAGTGCTGCAACCCGGTGTTCCGCACGCTGAACAGGTTGCTTTCCTGGCCCAGGCACGCCACCGCGTGGCAACCAATGGCATTCCGCATATAGCCGATGTTTTTGAATCACTTCGCGCCGATGGCATCTGGTTCCTGACGCAGGAAATGCCCCAGGGACGTTCTCTGGCCGATATTGCCTCGGCAGGAGAGAAGCTGAGTGTCCAGCTGATTTGCAATGTGGTTTCTGCGGCGGCGGAAATGTACCAGCTGTGCAACGAAAAGGGGCTGAATGCTATGCCGCTGCTGGCTTCATCCATCTTTGTGGAGGATAACGGAGAGGTCCATTTCATTTCACCGCTTCGGGATGGCACCATAACCAGAGAATCAGACCAGATGAAAGCCACAGCCGCAGCCTTGTGGCCCATCTGCCCGGAAAAGAAGGAACCGGGGTTAGGGCGAGTCATGACCCTGCTGAAGTGGCTGCAGGTGGGCTCCGAAGGCAAGTTCATGGAATGGGGCGAGCTGAAGGAAACGGCTAACAATCTTATTATCCAGCTAAAAGAAGAACCGACAGAAGGCACGAACAGCCTGACACGCGCCGCAGAGCGGATTTGCCGCACCCCGCAAGTGCAACAGTTCCGTCAGTTCATACGCCGCTGGGGCACCCAGGTTGGCGCCGGAGTCGCCATAATAGTGGGCCTTACCTGCCTGGGCGGTGTTGCAGGAATGGGAGAGCCCGAGACCATTGAAGCCATCGGGCAGTCCCGCATCATGTGCAGCACCAACGGGCAGAATGAACAAATCATGCGTTATCCTGTGAGTGTACAGGAATACGCCGAATTCATGCAACGTTTCGAAGAATGGGACGAGGAGCAACGCCAGGAACTCCTGGATACTGTGCCGGAACAGCATGCCGACCTTACCCCGAAAAACTGGAATGTACAGTGGGAACGTGGGGACCGCGAAAGCGCTGTAACCGGAGTTTCGTACTTTCAGGCTCAGTTGTACGCCCGATTCAAAGGTGGGCAAATTCCCACGGCAAACCAGCTCCAGACCTTGAAGTCCGTCCGGGCAGACCTGGCATCGCTGGAATGGAGCCGTTCGGAAATGGAGTCCCCCATTACTGCTGCATACCCCGGTACCATTTATCTGCTGGTGGATGAACAGGGCGTCCCCTGCCCTGTTTCTTCCCGCGATTGGAGCAGCCCGAACTGCGGTTTCCGCGTTTCTTTCCCCGACAACCAGGACTAACAAATCTTATGAAAAACATATACCATATTCTGCTTACCCTTCTCTGTCTGCTGCTGAGCAGCCAGACTTTTGCCCAGGTAGAGATTCGTCTCCAACCCGTCCGCAAGGATTTCATTGTGGGCGAAGACGTGGCTCTGCGCCTCACCATTATCAACCAGACCGATGCCTCCATTGCCCTGAAAAACACTCCCGGGCGCCCATGGCTGAACTTCAGCATGACCAAGCGCGGAGAATCCGCCCCTGTAAGTCCGATTGCCGCAGGCCGATTCCCGGAACTGGAGCTCACCCCGGGCTCCACACGTTCATTCGAATTCAATCTGGCATCCCTTTACCGGCTGCGCTCAGCTGGTAATTATGCCGCAGTTGCGACTATCCGCATGCCGGATGGCCAGAGTACCTACAGTTCCAACAGAGGGCTCTTCACCCTGACAAACGGGGGCAAGCTCAAGGAGTTCAACATCCAGGCACGCGGACAACGCATTGTGATGAGTCTGCGCCTTGCCGTTGTAAACGGGAAGGAATGCATTTTCGGGCAGGCCATCAACAAAGACACCAACCAGGTGATAGGTGCCTGCTACCTGGCTGAATACCTGAACTTCATGCAACCCAGCGTGCTGCTGGACAGTGCACAGAATCTGCACCTGCTCTGCCAGTCTTCCCCGGAATTCTACACCTACTCCATCATGAATACGCACGGCAAGCGTTCCTCTGCTAAGTTGTACAAGCGCACGGGCGGACTGGTGGATCTCATCAGCACTGGCAAGGGCATCATGCCCGTGGGGCTGACTCCTTATGTAGCACCCAAGCCCGGTTCCGAAAAAGTTCGCAAAACATCTGAACGCCCCTTCTAATCTATGTCTACTCCGACCATCGCTATCGTAGGCCGCCCGAATGTGGGCAAATCTGCCATTTTCAACCGCATGGTGGGCCGCCGCATTGCCATTGTGCATGACCAGCCCGGCGTCACCCGCGACCGCCTCTGCGCCCCGGTGCGCATTACTGATTTTGATGCCTTGGTGGTGGATACCGGCGGTATCGGCAGTACGCTGGATGACGGCTTTGCCGCCCAGGTGACGCAGGAGGCGGACATCGCCATGAACGCCGCGGACTACATCATGTTCGTGTGCGACTGCCGCGACCACCTCACCCCCATCGACCGCACCATCGCCGCCCACCTGCACAAGAGCAAGGTGCCCGTGCTGCTGGTACTCAACAAAGCTGACACCGAAAAGCAGGAGCTCAACCTCGGGGAGTTTGCCGACCTGGGCTTCTCCGACTATGTATTCACCTCTGCCGAGCATGGCCGTGGCTTCCCCCGCCTGGCCGACAAGCTCAATGCCATGCTCAAATCCCTGGGTGCCACGCCCAAGAAAGCCGAGGCAGATGCCGCTGCCACCCCCATCGATGAGCCCGAAAAGGAGGAGGTCACCGAGGATTCCCCCATCAAGGTAGCCATCGTAGGCCGTCCGAACGCCGGCAAATCTTCCCTGGTGAATGCCATTCTGCAGGATAAGCGCACCATCGTGTCCAACGTAGCGGGCACCACGCGCGATGCCATCGATGTGCCCTATACCCGCGGCGAGCAGGGCTATGTGCTCATCGATACCGCCGGCATGCGACCCCGCAGCAAGCGCGACACCTCGGTGGAGGTCTTCTCCGCCATGCGAAGCGAGCGCGCCATCCGCCGTGCCGATATCTGCCTGCTGGTCATCGATATGGCCGCCGGCGTCACTCAGCAGGACCGCCGCATCGGCTCCATCATTGCCGAGGAGAAGAAGCCCTGCATCATCATTGTCAATAAGTTTGACCTCTACTGCCCGGATGCCCCCATGAGCGCCCGCAAGGAGGCCGTGAAGGAGCACATCAAAGAGAACCTCTTCTTCCTGGACTACGCGCCCGTAGCCATCGTCTCCGCCAAGGATTCCTGGGGCATCGACTCCATCTTCAAGAGCATTGCCCGCGTGCAGCAGGAGGCTCTCAACATGCCCGGCACGGGCGAGCTGAACCGCCTGCTCCAGCGTGCCATGGAGATGAATCCCCCCGGCCAGCACCGCGTGCTCAAGAAGCGCCTCAAGCTCTTCTACGCCACCACGGCGGTGAATGAGAAGTACACCACCATTCCCGTGCCCACCTATGTGCTGTTTGTGAATGACAAGCGCCTGCTGGCCGACAGCTACGCCCAGTACCTGCGCAACACCATCCGCTCCCGCATCAAGGCAGCTGGTGTGCCCATCGTGCTCTCGCCCCGTTCCCGAGTGAGAAATGACTAACCCTCCGGAAGAGGTACTCCGGCAGTTAAGTCCGGAGGAGCGTGTGCTCTGGCACGCCCGCCCACGCTTTCTACGCCTCAGGCCAAAACTCCTGCGGCTGCTGGCAACAGTCTGCGTGGTCTGGCTCATTGCTTTCCTGGGCAGGCACAGCCTGGGCTGCATGGTCGCAACATGGGTAAAAATACTGGCGGGAATTCTCCTGGCGATTCCTGCCTGCCAGCTGGTGAAGCTGCTCTGGTATCTCTACACCACCGGCCAGACGCACTATACCCTCACTAACAGCCGCGCCATCGTCAGCCGGGGTGCGCAGCTGGTGGAAGAATACCCGCTCACTACCGACATGCTGGCCAAGGTGGAACACCGCGGCAACAACTGCGCCTCGGTCTTTTTCACTATAGAGGCGGGAGAATCCTTCTGGCAGGAACTACCGCGAATCACGGGTCAGGGCTTCATCGACACGCCCGATGCAGATTCACTACTGGAACTGCTGGCTGAGCACGCGCAGGCAACTGAGCCCCGAAGCGAAGCAGTAGAGCTCGACCGGAGAACCCGGGAAGAACTCTACAGGAATCTGAGCCTGAAAAGAAACATGGTCGTCTTCATCTGCGGGATTCTTTTCGGGCTGTTCAGCCTTGGCGTGAGCATAGCGGAAATCAGCAAAGTTCACCACCTCAACCGCACCGGCATCCACAACACCGCCACGGTGCTCGGTTCCTACCTGGGCGAAAAAACAGGCCCCAGGGGCTTCACCTGGGGGCACGTCATCTACCTCGATGTGATATTCCACGACGCAACACCCCACACCCTCATCCTGCGCTGCCGCAACGGCGAGGACGCCCGCTACTACACCCCGGGTGCCACCCTGCCCGTGGTATACCCGGCCACCCACCCGGAAAAGGCTCAGCTCGCCCTCCCCTGGGAGCAGTATCACGAGTGCATCTGGGCATTCATCTGCTCTCTGCTCATTCCCGCATGCGCGTGGCTGGTCAGAGACTGGGTCCGCGCCCGCCGGGCCTTGAAGCCCCTTTCCCAATCATGAAAAAAATACTACTCTATATGCTACTCTGCTGCCCTCTGCTGGCAGAAACGCTGACTGGCACCTGCAAACGCGTGGTGGATGGCGACACCCTGCACCTGGAGGATGGTACCAAGGTGCAGATATGGGGTATCGACGCCCCGGAAAAAGGCCAACCCTATGCAGATAAGGCTACTGCTTATCTGGAAAAGACAAGCAAGGGCCGTAAACTGACCATCAATGTCAAGGAAACTGACCGATATGGTCGCAAGGTGGCCGAGG